>CBEUCC010000049.1:0-16616 GCA_965541515.1 uncultured Thermoplasmata archaeon | reverse complement strand
GCATCGACCAGATTCTCGACGAGCGATGGATCACCGCGCGCGCGGCCTTGGAGATCGGCGCGGAGCTCAGCACTCCGCGCGCCGGGATGCCACCCATCACATGGCTTTACTCCGTGAACCGGTCGGACGCGTCCATTGTGGAACTCCATTCCCTATTCGACCTGCCCATCGTCAAGAAAGCCGTCCTCGTCCACCTCTTCGACGCGGTCGTGGAGCGCAGCCAGCAGCCTCAGCTCGAACTCTCGCGGCGCCTCGTCACCCTGCAGGCCATCGACCCGTTCTTCAACCACATCGAGCTCTTGCCCGACGGGGTACAGCTTTCCCCGCTCGTGGACGAAGACGTGGACCTCCTCAAGCTCGACATCACGAACAAGGTTCGGATCTTCTTCAAGCAATTCGAGGACCGGATGCCGGCGGCCGCACGGGGGGAGATCCTGCGCAAGATCGCGGCCCTTGGCCTCCCCCCCTACGCCTTCCTGGTCCGGGGCGGCGATGCTTACCTCCTGCAGGAGTCGGCCGGCACGCGGGGCCGCGGGTACGAGATCCTCAAGGAGCTCGTGCGATACGGTTATCTGGGCCTTTGCATCAGCCGCACCGAACCCACCAAGCTAGCCGAGAAATACGCGTTCGAGCCGGGGACACTCGTGTACTGGCTCACGGCCGAGAGGCGGGGCGACAAGGACCTGCGGCCGGCTCCCGAGTACGTGGTCAACCAGGTCAAGTCCTTCGTGGAGGAGGCGGAGAACCACAACGGGATCATCCTCCTCGACGGGCTCGAGTTCCTAATCACGTATTCGGGGGACCAGTTTGACGCCTACCTCAAGGCGCTGCGCCGTATCGCCGACCTCGTTGCGCAGTCGCGTACCGTGTTCGTGGTCGTATACGACGCAGAGGTCTTCTCGCCTGAGCGGGTCGCGTTGATCCGTCGCTCCGGGTTCGAGTTGTTGCCCGCGTCAATCGAACGGGGCTAGTGCAAGGCCCAAAGCCGGCCCGACTGGCCAAAGCCGGCTAGGCGAAGTTATAATTGGGACGATTCCATCGGCGAAAATCAGGGCCCCATGGCACGGCGCAATCCGCGAAAGCGGTCACACAACTTCTTCAACACGGGCGGCGCGAGCTTTCGCCGGACGGCGATGCTCAACATGCATAACGAGAAGCTCTTTCGGTGGGGCCTTCGCGCGGTCTTTGACCAGAACAGGGTGGATCCGAAAGTCGCCGACCCGCTCGGCGGGATGATCTTCGCGAAGGGGTCGCGCAACTCGATCGAAGCCGCGAAGGACTTTGTCGACGACAAGGTCAGGGATGGGATCCTCGACGACAAGACTGCCCGGTCCATCTATGACCTGCTCGACAAGTACGGCACCTGGCGGTAGCGTTGCGAAGGAACCTGCCGGCAAGCCCTTTTATAGCGTCACCTTGAGTTGAAGCAACTTGCACGACCGGCCGCAGGGCCGGTGTAGGTGTCCATCATGCCAGGCCAACCGCCGAAGAAGGGCGCCACCGCCGAGAAGCGCTACCGGTCGCTGCTTGACCGGCGCGACCACGAAGCGGGCCTCGCGGACGAGGCGCGCGCCCAGCGGGACCTCCTCCAGGCCCGGCGGCGCGAGCTTATCGACGACGCAAAGGCGGCCCGCGCCCGGCGCGACGAACTCAGCGATAGGGCCCGGCAGTTCGAGGAACGCGCTCGGGCACTCGCCTCGCGGCTGCCGGGCGCCGCACCCGCGCGCAGGGATCGACGGGGAAAGAAGGGCGACGAACCGGACGTAGCCCGCCTGGCCCGCCTCGACGCCGAGGTCGCAGCGGAGCTGCACGAGCTCGAGACGACATCGCGGCCGCTCGCGGAGGAGAAGGCCGCGTTTGACGGCGTTCGCAAGAAGAAACGCGAGGCCGACGGGCTGCGCAAGACCGTGCGCGAGGACGGGGAGGCGCTCTCCCAGGAGCTCGGTATGGACGTGCCGACCGACCCGGAGGCGCTGCGGCGCGAGGTCGAGTTGCTCAAGGCAAATGCGCAGCAGTTGCGCCAAGAGGCCCAGACGGCGCATGAGGACGCGACCAAGCACTCGGGCAACATCGACGGGCTGACGGCCGAGGCCGAGACGTTCCACAAGCGTGTCGTCGACCACCGGCAGCGTGCGGACGAACTTCACGGCAAGGCCATGAGGATGCGGGAGCTTGTGATCGCCGAGCGCGCGAAGCGGAAGGCAGAGCAGGCGGAGGCCGAAGTGGCGGTACGCGAGCAGGCCGACCACGTCCGGGACACCCTCTACGACGAGACCCGGATCGCCAAGGAAGAGGAGGAGGCGGTTGAGGCGTTGCGCAGCAAACGCCGCCTGACGCTGTAGGGGGCCACCGATGAAAGCGGTAATCATGGCCGGGGGCAAAGGCACGCGCCTGCGTCCCCTCACGAACCGGCTCCCCAAGCCCATGGTCCCGGTGGGCCAGTCCCGTTGCGTAGACTACGTGCTCCGTTCGCTCACAAGCGCGGGGGTGCGGGAGGTCATCGTCACCACGGGGTACCTCTCCGACCGGATCGTCCGCGGGATCGCGGACGGGGCCAACCACGGGGTCTCGGTCGTCTACTCGTTCGAGGACGAGCCGATGGGGACGGCCGGGGGCGTCCGCCACGTGCTGCCGTTCCTCGGTGACGAGGCCTTCTTGGTGGCAAGCGGCGATGTGCTTGCGGAGGTAAACGTCCGGGCTCTGCTCGAGAAGCACAAGGCCCACCGCGAGCGGGGGGCCGTGGCGACGCTCGCCCTTACGCGTGTCGAGGACCCGACCCAATACGGAGTCGTCGAGATTGACCGGGACGGCCGCATCACCCGGTTCCGGGAGAAGCCGCGGAAGGAGCAGGTGTTCTCGGACCTCGTGAACGCGGGCATTTACGTCATTGAGCCGGAGGCCATCGCCGAGGTGCCCTTGCGCCGGCCCTTTGACTTCTCGCGCGACCTGTGGCCCGACCTGCTGGAGCGCGGCATTCCCCTATACGGGGAGCCCATCGAGGGGTTCTGGATGGATGTTGGCCAACCCGAGGACCTCATCGCGGCGAATCTCCGGATGATCCGGCGCGAAGGGCGGCCGCTGCCCGGCAACCCGGAGGCGTCGGTCATACGGGGGTCGCGCGTGCGGTTGGGCCACGGCGTCCGGCTAGCAGGCGCGGTGTACCTCGCGGACCTGGTTCGCGTCGCCGAGGGCGCCGAGGTCATCGACTGCGCCATCCACAACGGGGTGGTCATCGGACACCGCGCGCACGTCGAGCGCTCGCTGCTCCTGGAGGACTGTGAGGTGGGTGCCGACGCGGACGTCCGGGACTGCGTGCTGGCCGCCGACGCCGTCATCGGGCCGGGAGCCACCGTGGAGCGGTGCGTCCTTGGTGAGGGGGCTGAAGTGCCGGCCCAATCCACCCACAAGGGAATCCGGATCCCCGAGCGGTAGGCGCCGACTGGGCCCCCCAAAAGGTCATTCCCTCCCGCGCGCGTCCCTTGGACCATGCCCTTCTCGCTCCGGCTGGAGCGCGCCCCCCCGCCGCTTTCGAGCGATGACACGGCGGCAGTCGCGCTCTCGTTCCTCCGGAGGGTCGGCCTGGTCAGCGCGGGGTACGACCCGCTTGCGGCTAGCGGGGGCGGCCCCGAAGCGTCGGCGCCCGTGCGTGTGCTCGTCGACTGCTTCCTGAAAGAGCACGAACGGTCGTGGTCGGTGGCCGAGCTTGCGCGCGCTACCAAGATCCCGACGGGGCAGGTGTACCGCGCGGTCTGGAAGATGCAGGGCCTCGACTGGCTCAGCGATGCGGGCCGGCGCGGCCGCCGGACACTTGCCGGCCGGCGTTTCCAGTTGCGGTTCGGCAGGCTCCAGGACGCCTGGTCGTTCACGGAGCTTGCAGCCGGCCACTGCCTGACTCGCTATGGCGCCCTTGCCAAATTGGTCGAGGAGCGCGTCAAGGGCCGCAGGGCCGCGCCGGGTCCCCAGCCGAAGGGCAAGCAGACGCCAAGCTCGGGACGGGGCGAGTACGTCGTGGAGCTGCGGGACGACATCCTCCCCACGGAAGGGACGCCGAAGGACCTGACCGCCGCGTTCCTGCAGGCGGTCGGGATCATCCCTGAGCGGACGGGGGGGATCAAGCCCCAGCAGCTCCCGTCCTTCCGAGTCTTCTACCACGGTTTCCTCCTCCATGGCGAGCGGTGGCAAGACCTACAAACGCTCACGAAGGTGGCCGGCTCGACGCGGCCGACCCTGCAGAAACACCTCCGGCGCCTTGAGGGCCTTGACCTCGTAGAGCGCGCGGCTTTCCCCGACGACTACGGGTTCCCGAGGCGGCACTGGAGGCTGCGCCAGGGCTCGCTCGCGCACGCATTCGAGTTCACGGACGCACGGGCGCGACTCTCGCTCGACTCGATGGGCCGGTGGGCCGCCCACCTGGACGCGCTGGCCGCGGCCGACCGCGCGCGCGCCGCAAGACCCCGCACCCGCAAGCGCCGATGACGGCGGCCCGGGTCAATCATGCTCAATATATACCGACAAGGGGGACTGCTGGCCTTCCCGGAGGGACGCGATTGGCCCCGCACGACCCCGACCTGACGCTGACCAAGGGCTCGAAGTACCGGATCGAGAGCTTGGAGTCGCGCGAGCGCACGATCATAAGCAACGGGGAGTTCCTGGGGTTCACCATGATGGGGAACATCGACGGCGTCGCGATCCGGTTGGACAAGACGCACGACAAGATGGCGGGAAAGCTCCGGATCATCCCGAGCCACATGATCGTCTCGCTTGACGTGATGGAGGCGAAGAAGGAAGTGAAGGAGAAGGAGAAGAAGGCCGCCGAGGGGCACTTCTACCTCTAGCACGGCCAGGCGCGCGCCCCGGGGCCTAGAGCCCCATCGCGCCGACCACATTGTGAAGCAGCACGAGTTCGATGAAGATGAGTGCGATCGTGTTGATGACCTTAATCAGCGAGTTGATCGCGGGGCCGGCCGTGTCCTTGTAGGGGTCGCCCACCGTGTCCCCGACGATGGCGGCTTTGTGCGCGTCGGAGCCCTTGCCGCCGTGGCCGCCGGACTCGATCAGCTTCTTGGCGTTGTCCCAGGCGCCCCCGCCCACCGCCATGGAGATGGCCACGAGCAGCCCGGAAATGATGACGCCGATGAGCAGGCCGCCAAGGGCAAGCGGCCCCAGCAGGAAGCCGACTGCCAGCGGCGCGGTGACGGCGAGCACTCCAGGGACCGCCATTTCCCGCTGGGCGGCCTTTGTCACGATGTCGACGCACTTGGCGTAGTCGGGCTTTGCGGTGCGCTCCATGATCCCGGGGATCTCCTTGAATTGCCGGCGCACCTCGTTCACGACGGCAAACGCCGCCTTTCCCACTGCGTTCATGAGGTACGACGCGAAGAGAAACGGCAGCATTCCGCCGATGAGCAGCCCAACGAGCACGAGCGGGTCCTGGATCGAGAACACTAGCGGCACGCCGCCGATCTGGGCGTGCTGTGTGTAGTCTGAGAAGAGCACTAGGGCCGCAAGGCCCGCGGAACCGATCGCGTAGCCCTTCGTGACGGCCTTCGTCGTGTTGCCGACCGCGTCGAGTTCGTCCGTGCGCTCCCGCACCTCCGCAGAGAGGCCGGACATCTCCGCGATCCCGCCCGCGTTGTCGGTGATCGGACCGTATGTGTCGAGCGTTACGATCATGCCGGTCGTGGAGAGCATGGAGACGGCCGCGATCGCGATGCCGTAGATTCCGAGCACCGGGAGGCTGGGTGCGGGCGCGCCCGGGAACGACAGCCACCCGACCGCGTAGCCAGCGAGTATCCCGGTGCAGATGATGAGCAGCGGGATGGCGGTGGACTGCAGGCCGACGCCGAGCCCCGCGATGATGTTCGTTGCCGGCCCCGTCTCGGAGGCCTTCGCGATGTGCTTGACGGGCTTGAACCGCGTGGCCGTGTAGTACTCGGTGATCACGATCATCACCACCGTGACGCCCATCCCGACGGCGCCCGACACGAGCAGGAACGGCGGGATGTCCGGGAGCATCCCGTAGGTAATGGCGACGAATCCCAGGAGCGAGACGGCGGCCGCGACCGCCACACCCACGTACAGCCCGTTCATGATGTTGCGGCTCTTGGGCAGCCGGACGGCGAAGGTGCCGGCGACCGACCCGATGATCGCAACAAACGCTAGGAACAGCGGGAATACGATGCCCGCCTCGCCCAGTTCTGCGTAGACCGGCGGAAGCGCCGCGACGAGCATCGCCGCAACGACCGTGACCACGTACGTCTCGAAGAGGTCGGCGCCCATCCCCGCGCAGTCGCCGACGTTGTCCCCCACGTTGTCGGCGATCACCGCGGGGTTGCGGGGGTCGTCTTCGGGGATGCCGGCCTCGATCTTGCCGACGAGGTCGGCCCCCACGTCGGCCGCCTTGGTGTAGATGCCGCCGCCGACACGGGCAAAGAGCGAGATGAGCGACGCCCCGAAGGCAAATCCGATGAGTGACCGGGGGTCGCCCGGCGAGGAGTAGGGGGAGTTGTAGAGAAAGTACAGCGCGGAGACGCCAAAGAGCCCGAGCCCCACCACGGAGAGCCCCGAGACGGCGCCGCCGCGGACGGCGACGCGCATCGCGTCTCCAAGTCCCTTCTCGGCCGCAGCCGCTGTGCGGGCATTCGAGCGCACGGAGACGTTCATCCCGACGAACCCCGCAAGGCCCGAGAGGAACGCGCCCGCGAGAAAGCCGAGCGCTATCCGCGGGCCGTCATCCGGGATGGCAAAGGCAAGGACCAAGGCGATGACTGCGCCAAAGGCGGCGACGACCCTGTATTGGCGCTTGAGGTACGCCATCGACCCTGCACGGATGGCCTCCGAGATCTCTCGCATCTGGTCGGTGCCCGTTGGCAGCTTCCGGATGAGGAGGAAGTTGAGTGCGGCAAAAGCGATGGCGATCGCGCCGCCCGCGACACCCAGGAGGGTACCGAGTTGGAACAGCTCCTCAGTCATGAAGACCCTCCCCCACCCCAGGGGTGTGCGGGAAAACGGCGGGATTTACTTAACGCTTGCGGGGCGCCCGAGGGTTGACTGGCTCCTGCCCGATCGGATCCGTTTGCGTGCGTGCCCGCAGGGCCGCAAGGCGCACTTCCATGGAGTTCACATGGGTCCCTCTCCAGTAGACGCGCGCGCACGCCGGGCACCTCCAGAACTCACGGTGTGACTGGAGCACCCGCGCCGGCACACCCGCGCCCTGCGCCTCCTCCACTGACGACAAGGTCAGCGGCGCGTTGCACATGGAGCAGCGCTCGACCGGAAGTTCCGTGGGGAACTCGATCCCGAGGCCGCCGAAGACCTCCTCCAACTGCCCATCCAAGTCGTGGCTTGAGACATAGAACGCGGATGGGCCGCGCCTTGCTACCGCGCGGTCGCGCGTGAGAAGGACCCGGTGCTGGGACTTGGCAAGTTGCAGCAGGTGTTCGTCGGTGGCCGCTCGGTCGTAGGTCGTGTCGTAGCCTAGCAGGCGCAGCCACCGCGCAAGGGAGCCAAGCATCGCATCCGCGGCAAACCGCGGCCGACCCTCCGCCACCGGAAACCGCCTCACGCACGCGCCGGCACAGTGTAGCGCAGAAGTGTCCCGCCGGCCATCCGCTTGGCCTCCTCGAACCGCAGGCGAGCCGCCCCCGCGAGGTCCTCGAACCCGGGGCCGTCTGCCACCGTGGGCGCGCCCGCGCCCCCCACCAGCACGTCGGCCACGAAGACGAACAGCTCGTCGACAAGCGCGCGCTCGAAGAGCGCGAAGATGAGGGTCCCCCCACCCTCTACCATGAGGCGCCGGACGCCGCGGCGCCCGAGCTCCTCGACCAGCGCGACTAGGTCCACGCGCCCCTCCCCGAATTGGAGGACCTCGGCATTGGGGACCCCGGGACGGTGGTTGCGGGTGGTTGCAAGCAGCGTCGGCGCTTTCCCGTCGAACACCTTTGCGGTGGCAGGAGAGCGACCCTTCGAGTCCACGACGACCCGCAGGAGCGGGTGGGGGACCGACTCGGGTGCCAGCAGCGACGGGTCGTCGCTAAGCACCGTCCCGACGCCCACCATGATCGCGTCAGAGGAGGCGCGCAGCGCGCGCACCCGCTCCATGTCCGCGTCCGAGGAGAGGCGCGCTTGCCTGCGGGCCACCGTCGCAATCTTGCCGTCCACCGAGGCCGCGCAGTTTACCAGCACGAACGGCCGCACATTCGTCCGAGGGGACGGCCTGGCATTTATGCCCTACCGGTCGCAACCGCCCCTTCGGGCCGGCCGGTAGCATCCCTCAACCCTTATATCGCCCAGTCCGGATCAAACCGGGAGGTCGGAAGGGGTGTCGGAGAGCGATATCCGAATCTACGAGTTGAAGAAGACGAACCTGAAGGGAGCCACCGTCATCGACGGTTTCCCCTCGATCGGGCTCGTCAGCTCCATCGTGGCCAACTACCTGGTCAACGCGCTCCACCTCCAGCAGATCGGCATCATGGAGAGCGACCACTTTCCCGCCATCTCGCTCGTGCGGCGCGGTGAGCCGCTCTCGACCGTGCGCATCTACGCCAGCGAGCGCGTCGTGGGCACCGACGAACAGACGGACCAACTCGTCGTGTTCCTCTCCGAGTTCCAGCCGCCGCCGAACCTCATCCGGCCGATATCGGCGGCGATGCTCGATTGGATCACAGAGCAACGTTGCCGCGCGCTCATCTCCCCCGAGGGGCTCGTGATCGAGCGGGAGGGCGACACCTCGGAGGAGGTCCCTGAAGGCGCGCGGCCCGCGGAGACTGTCGACGTGTACGGCGTGGGCTCGACCAAGCGTGCGAGCAAGTGGCTCGATGAGAAGGGGATCCCCGCATTCCAGGAAGGCGTCATCACGGGTGTCGCGGGCGTCCTGCTCAACGAAGGGCACCGCCGCGAGTTCGATGTGGTCACGATCCTGGCGGAGGCCCACAGCAACTACCCCGACGCGCGTGCAGCGGCCAAGGTGATCGAACTCATCGACAAGCTCGTCCTGAACATCGAGTTGACCGCTGAACCGCTATACCGCGAGGCAGAAGAGATCGAGAAACAGATCAAGTCCATCCACCGACAGGCCAAGACAGCCAAGGGCGGAAAGCGCGCTCCGGCGCCCCAGATGTTTGGGTGAGGCGCCCCCGAAAAGTGCAGGAATCGGGCACCTCGCGCGGTGGCGCCATGGAACCACGTCCAGCAGTCCGAGAATCTCCCCGACTGCTTAGCTAGCTTTATAACGGGCAATCCGGATGCCGCGAACGAGGTTTGAGCGATGTCGCTCCCCCGCTGGAACATACGGTTGAGTACGACTGCTGTCCTTGCGCTGCTCCTCGGGGTCGTGGCCCTCGCCGCCATCGCGCCCCCGGCGACCGCAGCCGCGACCTACACATTCTACGCCTCAGGCTCGGCCGTGGGGCAGACCTCGCCAGGCGTGCCCAACGACTACGGGCTCAACCTCACGAACCTGAACTCGACGGTCGCCATCTCGTTCAACCTATCGGTCGTCGCGCTGCCGCTGGGCTGGGGCGGTCAGCTGAGCCAGACCTCGGTCACGGTTGCGCCCTCCGGGACCCTGCAGGTCACCTTGAGCGTTACCCCTCCGGCGACGGCTTTCGCCGACGCCGTCGGCAAATTCGTCAACGTGACCGCAACGCCCGACGACAATACGACTGCACAGACCGTCGCCACCACTACCCGCGTGACCGAGACCTTCGGAGTGTCGCTAACCATCATCGCCCAGTCCGGAACCTCCGGCGACCCTGGCGCGAATGTCTCGTGGCTGGCCTACCTCAAGAATACGGGCAACAGCCAGCAGACATACACGGTCACGGTCGACAACTCCTCGTACACGAACACGAACCTGACGACCAACCTGGTCACGGTGCAACCCCGGGAGACGCGCGTTGTGCAGGTCTGGATCAACGTCAGCCAGACCGCGCCCGTGGGCAACCTCTACTCGTTCATCCGGGCCGTCAGCACGGCCAACTCGTCGTCCCAGGAAACGGTCAATTTCGTGGCGTCCGTGAACGCAAAGCGCGCGGTCTCGCTGCGGGGGCTCACCCTCGACGACCTCGTGATGCAGACGGAGGCCGAGGCGTCCATCGTCTTTGCCAATATCCTCGTCTCCAATGACGGGAACGTTGGAGACTCCTACGTGCTGCAGGGGACGGCCAACGCGAGCCGGCACGGAAGCTGGGTATCGTTCGCGACGAACAACATCGCGCTTGGCGCCTTCTCCCAGCAGTATCTTGCCGTGACGGTCGCGGTCCCGGCCTCGGCCTCTGCCACGGGCGACTACACCGTGGAGTTCCGGATCATCTCCCAGAACTCGACCTCCATCATCGCGTTCCTCAACCTCACGGTAACCGTGACGCCCAAGCACGACCTGGCAATCATCTACGACAACCTGGTCGACAAACTCGCGGGCCTGCCCGGCTCCACGGTCCCGTTCCCCATCAATGTCTCCAACCCTGGCGCGTTCACCCAGCGGGTCGACATGAGCTACACGGGGCCAAACGGCGGGTGGCTCGCGATCTCGGCCACGCCGTTTACGCTTGCGGCCGGGTCCTTCCGGATCGTATACTACAACTTCACGATCCCCGGGACGCAGAGCCCCTTGAGCTTCTCGTTCGATGTGCTGGGTGCGATCAACTGGTCCAACCCATCACGCAACCGCACGCTGACGCTGACCCTCGAGGTCAGCCAGGTCTACGGGGTGCTTTCGTCCTCCACCGTGACCGTGCGCTCGGGCCTGCCAGGGGCCACCGTCGTCTTCAACGTCAGTCTCCGCAACAACGGGACGGGGCCCGACAACTTCACGGTGGCCGTCACCAACGCGACGCAGGCGGGCGTGGTCACGCTCTCGTCGACGACTATTTCGCTCGTCCCGGCAGGCTCCAGTCAGAATGTTACCATCACGGTCGATATCCAGGGCGCCCCCGCGCCGGCCGCGGGCACCTACCTGTATGTCGTGACCGCGACGTCGTCAGGAAACGTCTCGCGTTTCTCGTCTGTCCTCCTCAGCTTGGAGGTCGAGCAGACCTTCGCGCTAAGCGCCTCCGTCACGCCGCCGTACCTGACGTCCGACCCCGGCGACCCGGCGACCTACAACGTCACGGTTACCAACAACGGCAACGGCGTGGATTCGGTGACGCTCCAGAAGTCGGGCGCCAACCAGTCCTGGGTCACGATCCCGTCCGGCACCGCGTCCATCCCGGCCGGGGGCTGGGTGAACTTCACGGTCACCGCGACGGCGCCCACGTGGGCAAGCGTGGGGGACACGGGGCTCACCGTCACGGCCGTCTCCGACGGCGACGCAAACGTGAGTTCGTCGGCAGCGTTCACGCTCTCGCTCAACGCGCTCTTCCAGGTTGCGCTCGAGCCCACCGGCTCCAACATCTCGGACGCGCACCGAAACTCCACCTACGGACTGACGTTTATCCTGCGCAACAGCGGAAACCAGCCTGACACCTACGCCATCTCGCTCGTGGGCGCCGACCTGTCGTGGGTCACACTCCCCGGCGCGAACTACTCGCTGAACCCCAATGAGAACGCGACCATCACCCTAACGATCACCACACCTGCCGCGCCGGCCAACGGCGACCATACCTTCACGCTGACGGCTCTGTCGCTGGGCTCATCGATCCCGTCCGTGAGCCGTGGGTTTGCCGTGACGGTCAACGACGTGTTCCGCCCCGTGGTCAGCGTCCTCCAGTCCGCGTACCCGACCACGCCGGGCGCGAGCGTCACCGTCTCGTACAGGCTGCGCAACAACGGGACACTGCCCGACACGATCCTCCTCGAGGGCTTCGCGCGCTTCCCGACGCTGCAACAGGCCAACCGGACGGTCAGCCTCCTGCCCGGCCGGACGGTGTCCGGTACCTTTGTGTTCGTCGCGTCGCACCCGTTCACCGGGAGTTACCTGGTCGAGTTGGTCGCGTCGTCGACGGTCGAGCCGGGGTCGGAGTCCCGCGCCTTTGCCAACATCACCCTCGACGTGGTCCGCGCGTTCGAATTCCAGGCTCCCGTGTCCCAGGTTCCCGGCGGACCTGGCGATTCCATGGACTTCAACCTCACGATGCGCAACACGGGCAACATCACGGACACCTACACCTTCTCGTCGACGCCCTACGGCGCGGGGTGGAGCGTCGCATTCTCCGTGTCCTTTGTGACCCTTGCGCCAGGGGAGAGCGCCAACGTCACGGCGACGGTCACAGCGCCCACGGTACTGCCCGGCACGACCCAGCAGTACTCACAAGCGATCTCGGCCGCCAGCGAGAACGACACGGCCGTGCGGGTCGTCCTGTCGCTTGGCGTGAGCGTCAGCTACAGTGTGAGCTTCCAGCTCTCGGGCTCCGGTGCCGACCTGCCGCTCTCGCCGGGCCAGACAGGCAATTTCACGCTCGTCCTGAACAACACGGGCTCGGCTCGCGACACCTACGCGCTCACCGCCTCCGGCCAGGCCGCCGGGTGGGTTACGATCACCCCTCCGTTGCTCAACCTCGACGCGCTCCAGACGGGGACGGTCACGGTGACGGTCTCCGTCCCCAGCGCGGCCCTCGAAGGCGGGCGCACGTTCCGCGTCACGGCCGCGGCTTCCAGCGGCGCCACGCTCTCCAACAACGAGCTTGCGTTCACCGTGACGGTGCTGCCCGTCCTCTCGTTCCAGGCCACGGGAACCGACACGACGGTCCCCGTGGTTCCGGGCGGGAGTGCGATCTTCCTGGTCACGATCACCAACACCGGCAACGCCGCAGACACGTACTCGCTCGTCGCGACCCTCCCGCAATACGTGAGTTTCGCGCCCACCGACCTCTCGCTTGCGGCCCTTGAGACCGGCAACGTCTCCGTGACGTACACGGCCCCGGCCGGAGCGGCCGCCGGTCTGCAGACCTTGCGCGTGACGGTCTTCGGGTCAACTGGATCGCCGGGCGACGTCTACCTCAACGCGAGCGTCCAGACGGTGCACAACCTAACGGCCCGCGGCCTGCCCGACGGGAACCTGACGGCCACCTCCGTGCCGGGCGGGACCGTCGACCTGACGTTCGAGGTGACCAACCACGGTAATGGCGCCGACATCGCCAACTGGACCGTCCAAGGTCCGGCCGCCACATGGACGGCGCTGAGCCGGGGCTCGGTCGCCCTCTCGGCCGGCACCTCGACGCTCATGACGCTCCCCTTCACCATCCCCGCCGGTGCGGTGGCCGGGCCAATCAACTTCACGCTTGAGGTCGTTGTCCAGGGACAGCCTGCCTCGACTGCCAGCGTAATCAACGGTCTGATCACCGTGGGGGCCCTCCCCGGTCTGACGTTCTCCCTTGACCCCGACACGGAGGTCGGGTTCACCGAGGTCACCGTCGACCGCGCGGCGCCGGGAACGCTAGATTACAAGGTCTACATTACAAACACGGGCAACCGCATCGAGCAATTGACGGTGACACGGCAAGTGCCCCAGGGGCAGGGCTGGTCAGTCCTCCTGAGCGGGGTCTCCAGTTTCGAACTGACCGTTGGGCCCGGCCAGACCCAGGCGGTCGATGTCGAGATCTCGTCGTTCCCGTTGAATTCCGCCAACGATACGCTCACCGTGACCGTCCAGAGCGCGGACGGCCTGATCGACCACTCGCTCTCCATTTCGGTGCTATTCGCGCCGGGCATCCCCTACCTCGACGGGAACACCGTCACGATGAGCGGCACGCTGACGGACGCGGGCGGGGCGATCACCGTGGGCGTCACCGTGCGCAATGTCGGGCCTGGGACGCTCACAGGCATCACCGTCGAATTGCGCAAGGACGGTTCGCTCATGGTGGACAGCGCGCCGCTGGGGATCATCGCGCCTGGAGGGAGCGCGACCGTGACGCTTACATGGATCACGGGCACGGGGGACGCGGGCGCGCCCCACACCCTCACCGTGGCGATCCTTGGACGGGATATGGAAGTCCCGGTTCCCGGGACGGTCACCGTGAACAAGGTTGACCAAGGCCTCGTACAGCGGCTCACGACGGACACTCTCCTGCAGATGCTCCTCGTCGGCGGGCTGCTCGTCGGCTTCGTCGCCGGCTTTGTCGTCCGCGGGGGTCGTCGGCGACCGTCTGCGCCAGGAGACCCGAGCGAAGAACCAATGGACGAGCAGGCAACGGCGCTCGCAGGCCTTGCCGAGCTCGAGGCCGAGGGGGCGGGAGCGGTCCCCTCCGAGGTCGCGCAGAGCCCCGGCGATGAAGGTCAAAGCGGGATGGAGCACAAGGTCATCTGCCCCAACTGCGCGATGGAGCAGTGGATCGCCGGTGCTGAAGGCGAGTGCCCCAACTGCGCCGTCCTCATCGAAGTGGAGGAGGAATCGCCCGACGACGAGTCCAGGTCCGAGGGCGACTGAACGGCCCGCGGCCGTCGCCCGGGGGCCCCCACGTGCGTTTCCCCGAGTTCATCGAGGCCCTCGAACAGGCCGAGCAAACTTCGGCCCGGCTGGAAGTCGCCGCCATCCTCGCGGAGGCGTTCGGGCGGCTCGATGAGCCGGACCTGCGCTTCGCTGTGAACTTCCTTCTCGGTCAGATCGGGCCGCCCTTTGAGGCGCCGCCCGTCGGGATCGGCGACAAGTACGCGGTGAAGGCGATCGCCACCGCAGCGGGGCGGACGGAGGCCGAGGTCAACGCCCGGATGGTCGAGCTCGGGGACCTGGGCGGAGTCGCACAAGAGGTGTTGTCCAAGTCAAAGCAGCCGACGCTCGGCGGAAAGGCGCCCGGGTTTGGGGAGGTGCGCGACGCGCTCGTCGAGGTCGCGGTGACCTCCGGCAAGGGCTCCAACGAGCGGCGCATCAAGCTCCTTGGGCGCCTACTCTCCAACTGCTCGCCGTCCGAGGCCAAGTACATCGTCCGGTTCGTTGTCGGAAGGATGCGGCTCGGGATTGCCGAGGGACAGATCCTCGAGGCGCTTGCCCAGATGGCCGGCGACCGGAAACGGAAAGCGGAGATCGAGGAGGCTTTCAACCGCCACCCGGACCTGGCGGACATCGCCGCGCGCGTGAGATCCGGCGGGTTCGACGCGGCCAACACGGTTGCAATCACTCCGACCGTCCCCCTGCGCCCGATGCTCGCGGAGCGCATGAAGACGCTTGAGGACATCCGCGAGAAGCTGGGCGGCCGGATGGGGCTGGACTACAAGTACGACGGCCTGCGGATGCAAATCCACCACGACCGGGGCGAGGTGCGGGTCTTCAGCCGCAACTTGGAGCTCTACACTGAACAGTTCCCCGACCTCGTAGCCGAGGTGAAGGCCCAGGCCAAGGCCCGGTCGTTCATCGTGGAGGGCGAAGGCGTCATCGTCAACACCGAGACGGGGGAGATGAGGCCGTTCCAGGAGGCGTCCAGGCGGCGCGGCCGGAAGTACCTGCTCGAGGAGGCCATGGAGGAGTACCCGCTCGCGGTGTTCCTCTTCGACTGCATGTACCTGGACGGCCAGGACCTCACTGCCCGCCCGCTGGAGGAACGGCGCGAAGCGCTGGCGGCGGCGATCACGCCCTCCGAGCGCCTGCAGCCGTCGACCTTCGCGGTCGTGGACGATGACGACGCGTCGGAGGCCTTCTTCCTCGAGGCGCTTTCGGCCGGCTGCGAGGGCGTCATCGCCAAGTCGCTCGGGCCCGACAGTGTCTACCGCGCGGGGGCTCGCGGGTGGGCGTGGATCAAGTTCAAGCGCGACTACTCGGCCACGCTTGGCGACACACTGGATCTCGCGGTCGTCGGGGCTTTCGCGGGCCGGGGGCGCCGAACGGGCCGCTTCGGGTCGCTACTGATGGCGTCGTACGACCCTGGGAACGAACGGTGGGTGAGCGTCTGCAAGCTAGCGTCCGGTTTCAACGACGAGGAGCTCAAGGAGCTCGACGCGCGGCTCGGCCCGCTCGCCACACCCAAGCGTCCGCCGCGCGTCGACTCGGGGCTTGAGCCGGACACATGGATGGAACCTCACGCAGTGGCGGAGGTCCGCGGCGCCGAGCTCACCCTCTCGCCCGTGCACCGCGCGGCGTGGGGCGCCCTCCGGCCAGACACCGGGCTTGCGCTGCGCTTCCCCAGGTTCGAGCGGTGGCGCAAGGACAAGGGCGCGAAGGACACGACGACGGTGGAGGAACTCGTCGCGATGTATAGGCGCCAGTTCGAGCGGTCCGACGTTGAGACTGCGCAATGACGTCGACGGCCCGGGCGGGGCTACTCCGTGTCTTCGGCTTCCAAGGGGGGCCCGGTGGCGGGCCCCTTGCCGACGCGCTCCATCGGTCCGATCTCGATTGTGTCCGCGATTGTCGCGCGCATGCCGTCAGTGGCGGCCACCGTCCGGACACCGGTCTTCTCTTCGACCCACCGGGCCTCGGCGTCCGGCCCCGAACGGATCATCTTGAGCCCGAGGTGGTTGAGTAGTGCCACCTCCGGGCGGATGGCGCGGACCACCTCGGCGACGTCCTCCGTACAGAGGTGCCATGGAATCCGCTTCCCGAGGGGTCGCGTGGCCGGCAGGACGAGCACGCGCGACCCCTTGTGCGCGCGGACCACGTCCTCCTCCAGGGCGGTGTCTGCAACGTACCCGATGACGCCCTCGGAGGTCGTGAACCGAAAACCGACCGTCGTCTCGTCGCGGTGGTGCGA
>CBEUCC010000048.1:0-16628 GCA_965541515.1 uncultured Thermoplasmata archaeon | reverse complement strand
CGTGGCGATGGAGGCCTTCTTCTCGCGACACGGACAGCCGCGCGAGGTCGTGTTCCAGGCAGCCTCGTTCAGGCGCGAGGGGGGGAGCGATATCCTGTGGTTCGTGCCGGAACTGCACCCCGGCCCTTACGCCGACCTCGGCGGCTCGGACCTCCCCTCCAAGGTCGCGGAAGCCCTGCCAGGGAAGGCCGTATCCACATTCCACGGCGCCTCCACGCACGATGAAAACCCGTGCAGGCGGGCGGACGTTGCCAAGGTCACGGCCGCCCTCGACGCGGCCGTCGAGCAAGCCGGGCAGGACGCGACCGCATCGCCCTCTCGCCGCTTTTCGCAAGGCGGCGTGACGTTGCTTGCCCAATCGCTTGGGGGAAACCTCGTGCTCGTCCACACGCGCGCGCCAGCCTCCAGCGACGACATCGACCGGACGGCAGGACGGGAGGTCGTGCGGGCGATCGGGGCACAGGGCGGGGCCGGCGTAGCGCTCCTCGACGCCCACAATTGCGTGGGCAAGGATATGGGACGGACGGTTGAGGGCTCGGCCGAACACGGGGAACTCCGCGAGGCGGCCCTGCGGGCGGCGCGCGACATGCGTGGCGAGGCGCGAGGGGCGTTCCGCGTGGGCTCCGCACAACGGGTCTTTCCGCCCGAAAAGGCCACGACATTTGCGGTCGGGCGGCAGGGGATCCAAGCCACCGTTGTCGCTGCGGGCGAGCAGAAGACTGCCTACGTCCTCATCGACGGGAACAACCTCAAGGCGGGCCTGCGGCAGGCTATGCTCCATGCCGTAGAGGGCACGGTGGAGGACGCCGAGGTCCTAACGACGGACAACCACGCGGTAAACACGACCATGGGGGCCGACAACGAAATCGGGTCGCGCGGTGACAACGCGCCGCTCATCGATGAGGTGGCGGCGGCCGTCAAGGAGGCGGCCGACGACCTCCGGCCGTCCTCGGTTGCGTGGGCCGGCGGCAGCGTCCCGGACGTGCGCGTCTTCGGCCTGGGGCTCACCGTGAAGATGTCCGCGACGATCAACAGCGCGGTGTCCGTCATGGTCCCCACGTACATTGCGTGCATGTGCGCCGCATTGCTCGGCTGCGGCCTCTTGGCGCTCGTAGCAGTGTGAGGTCAGGCACCCCGCCCCAGCGCGACGGTGTCGCCCTTGTGCGCCAGCACGACGTTGAACTCATCCTCCAAGGGTTCGGCCAGGAGCTCCCGACGTTCGCCGTGGATGAGCGCGATGTTCTGCGGGTTGCAGGCACGGGCAAATTCGATGAGCTGCGTGTGTCCAAGGTGCGCCGAGAAGTCAAACTGGCGCACTTCGCACTCGACCTTGTGCTCCACCCCGTCGTCATCGTACACGCCTTCGTCGAGGATCCTGCGGCCCCCGGTGCCCGGCACCTGGTAGCCTGTCATGAATAGTGCGCTCTTGCGGTCCCGTCCCATCCTCGACAGGTAGTGGTACACCGGGCCCCCCTCAACCATGCCCGAGGTCGTCACAATCACATCGCCCCGCAGCGCCAACTCACGGCCCCGCTGTGAGTGTACGATCTTGGACGCCTGGACCGCCGCGCGCAGGGCCCCCGGGTCCTTGATCGCGTTCGGGTGGCGCAGGTAGATGTCGAGCACGGACCGACCCATCCCGTCGACCCACACTTCGTAGCCGCCGCGCTGCAGGACGAGCAGGACCTCCTGCGTGCGCCCGACCGCAAAGGCCGGCACCACCGCGACGCCGCCGCGATCGACCACCTCGTCGACGGCCTCGAGGAACTCTGCCTCGATCTCGGCCCGCGACCGGTGCTCGCGGCCGGCGTATGTGGATTCCATAATGAGCGTGTCACACTCAACGGGCTTGGCGGGGCGCATCAGCCGCGTCGGGCTGGTGTTTAGGTCCCCCGTGAAGAGGGTGCGGTCGTCCCCCTCCACGAGGTACATCGTGGAGCCGGGGATGTGCCCTGCACTCGTTGGGGTGACGCGCAGGCCAGCGACCTCGAAGGGGTCACCGAGCGAGACGTCCAGCCATGTGTCCTGCAGGCGTTCGATGTCAGCGTCCGAGAACGGCTCCTTCCACCCCTCGATGTCCGCGATCTTGAGGGAGTCGAAAGCGAGCAGCTCCGTCACGAACTGGGTCGTGGGCGTCGCGAATATCGGGCAGTGGAGGTGTCCGGCGATCCACGCGACCATCCCCGCGTGGTCGAGGTGTGAGTGCGAGAGCAGCAGGCCGTCCAAGTCCGGGGGCTCAAGAGGGTAACGCGGCGGGTCGTGGGGCGAGAACCCGTAGTCGAGCAGGATCTTGCGGCCGGCGGTCTCGAGGACGACTCCGAGGGAGCCGACCTCGTCCACGCCGCCAAGGAATGTGAGTTTCATGTGAGTCTCCGGGGCGGCCGCACCTCGGGATGCTGATATCAACGCATGGGTCACCGCCCCTCGTCCCTACTTGCGGCCGCAAGGCTAGCAAGCCTTTTTATCCGGGGCGCCCGGATGGCCGCGCACTTCCCATGCCCGCGCGGTCCGACCTGCCCATTCTCGAGCGCCACACCCAAGGCCTCTCGCCCTCGTGCACCTCGTGTGCCGACGGCAAGAAACTGGTGCTCTTCGTCACGGGCGTGTGCGACACGGGCTGCTTCTACTGCCCGCTCTCCGACACGCGCAACCACCACTCCGCCGTGTACGCCAACGAGCGCCTGTGCCTCGGGCGCACGCACGACGACCTCGGGGACCAGGTGGTCGAGGAGGCGCGCGCGCAGGGCGCGACCGGCGCGGGCGTGACCGGCGGTGACCCGATGCTCGTGCCCGACCTCACCATCGCATTGGTCCGCCGCCTCGGGGAGGAGTTTGGCCCCACGTTCGACATCCACCTATACACATCCAAGCACCCCCCCCGCGCGAGACTTCGCGCGCTCAAGCAGGCCGGGCTCCACGAGATCCGTTTCCACCCCCACGAGAAGCACTGGATGCGGCTGGCCGGATCGCCCTTCGAGCGTTCGATGAACGACGCGCGGAGCGAGGGCTTACGTATCGCCTTCGAGGTGCCCGCCTTGCCCGGGGCCCAGGCGGGCCTGCGGGCGCTCCTCGACTTTGCCCAGAGCGTCCGCGTTGATTTCGTCAACCTCAATGAGCTCGAATACACCCACACGAACCGCGAGGAGCTCGTCCGCCGCAACCTGCGCGTCGAGCCAGACGGGATTGCGATCGCGGGGTCGCGCGCGCTCGCGCTCGGCCTCGTCAAGGAGTACGGCATGCACCTGGCGATGCACTACTGCTCGGCGCGCTTCAAGGACGCCGTGCAGCTTACGAACCGGGTCAAGCGACGCGCCGAGCGCACGGCCCGCCCGCTCGACCTCGTCAACGAGGACGGCCTGCTCGTCCTTGGCGTCGTGGAGACTCCCGACCCGGCCGCACTTGCCAACCGCCTCATCGAAGAGTTCGACGTCCCGCCGGAACTAGTTGCCATCGACCCGCTGAAGTCGCGCGTCGAGGTGGCCGCGTGGGTCCTTGAGGAGCTCTGCGTTGAGCTGAGCGAGAAAGCGTTTCTCGTCGAGCGCTACCCGACGAGCGAGGGGCTCGAAGTCGAGCGCACGCCGCTCAACTAGATTTCATTTGCACGCGCGCGCCTTCCCCCCCGGGAGGCGGGGGCGTGCCCGGTGTGCCGCTAGTGGATTTCCGCATCGCGGACCGGAATGCGGTCTACCGTGGCGTCTCCCTCGACGTCCTGATGGAAGGTGCGGGCCGGGAGGTCGCCTCCTTCGTGGGGCGGATGAAGCCACGCCCCGGCCGCGTGCTCATTGTCGCGGGGAAGGGGAACAACGGTGGCGACGGGCTTGCCGCCGCCACGAGGCTGCCAAAGTCGATCCACGCTACTGTCGTCATGGCGGAAGGGAAGGATAGCTATGCCAAGGACGGCCCGGCCTGGAAAGCCCTGCGCGAGGTCAAGCGGCGCTCTTCCATCCGGCGCATCGCGTGGGGGACCGCCAACCTGGACCGGGTGGGGCGCGAGTTCGAGGGGGCCGACGTGGTGCTCGACTGCCTGCTGGGGTCGGGGATCAAGGGCGCGGCGCGTCCCCCCTACGACGAACTCATCCGGCGGGTGAACGGTGCCCGCGGCCGTGTGGTCTCGGTCGACGTGCCCAGCGGGTTCCCGCTCAAGCCTGCGGTCCGCCCGCACACGACGCTGACGATTGAGACGGCAAAGACGGGCATGACTAGGGCCAACTGCGGGCGGATCGTGCCGATCCACATCGGGTTTCCCGCGCAGGCTTGGACACACACCGGTCCCGGCGAACTGCTGCTCATCCCGCCCGTCGCGCCCCATGCGCACAAGACCGACCGCGGCGTACTCGCGGTCGTGGCCGGGGGCCCGTACTCGGGAGCGCCCGCGCTCGTTGCGCTCTCCGCCTACGCATGCGGTACCGGGGTGGTCCACGTGTTCACGCCCGAGAGCGTCTCCGATGTGGTGCGGCGCTTCGACCCGACCCTCATCGTGCACCCACTGTCCGGCGACAGGCTCATTGATGACCACATCGCCGGGGTCCTCAAGAAAGCGAAGGACCGCCGATGCCGCGCCGTCGCGCTCGGCCCGGGCCTGGGGCGCGCGCCCGCCACTATGGCGGCGGTGCGCACGCTCGTCAGCCAGTCGGACCTTCCGACCGTCATCGACGCCGACGCGATCCATGCGGTCGCGCGGCTGGGGAAAGGGCGGTTGGCCCACGCCGTCGTCACTCCACACGCGGGGGAGTTCAAGGCGTTCTCCGGCTCGTCCGCGGGCCCGTCCCACGACGTCCCGGCGCGCACGCGCGCAGCGGAGTCGGTCGCGCGCCGCCGCAAGACGACGGTCCTGCTCAAGGGCCGTATCACCGTCGTCACGGACGGCAACCGCACGAGACTCAACGACGCAGGCGTCCCCGGGATGGCAGTCGGCGGGACCGGGGACGTGCTCACGGGTGCGGTCGGCGCGCTCATGGCCAAGGGGCTATCGCCGTTTGACGCGGCGCGCACCGCCGCATTCATTTGCGGGAGGGCCGGCGAGCTCGCGTTCGAGGACCTCGGCCACTCCATGATGCCCCCCGACCTCATCCGCAAGGTCCCTCGCGTGATGGCGCGGTACCTCGATTGGTGGGGGGGGCGCGCGTGACGGTCGAACGCGCCCTGCCCGCCGTCGTTGTGGCTTTGGACGCGCCCGGCTCTCGCCTTGCCAGGTCGTTCGCCTGAGCGCCTCGTTCGGCGGCCTTGGAAGGTTGGCCAGAGAGGGGTCGGAAGGTTCTTCTACGCTCACCGGAGTTGGCTGCAGCGGCGTAGGGGCGGGCGGATCATTGGTCGAACAGGTGGCTACACGCAAGTACAAAGTGTGCCTCATCGGGGGCAACAGCGTCGGCAAGACCAGCCTAATCCGGCGCTTCGTGCTCGATGAGTTCGACGACCGATACATCACCACCATCGGCACGAAGGTCTCCAAGAAGGACGTCGTCGTCGAGAACCCCCCGGCCAAGACCAATGTCACCCTCATGATTTGGGACATCATGGGGCAGAAGGGGTTCAGGCCCGTTCTCGCCCACTCCTTCTACTACCGCGCCCGCGGCGCCCTCGCGGTCTGCGACCTAACACGCAAGGCCACCGTGGACGACCTGGACGGCTGGATCGAGTCCATGTTCGAAATGACCAACCACGTCCCTGTCATCATCCTGGGGAACAAGGCGGACCTCGAGAGCGAGCGCCAGGTCTCGGACGAGGAACTCGCGGCTTTCGCCTCGAAGTACAAGGCGCCCTACCTGCTCAGCTCGGCCAAGACCGGCCAGGGCGTCTCGAGCGCGTTTAGCAAGATCTCAAGGCTGGTGCTCGAATCGACGGGCGGCGCCCCTATCGACGATGACTCCTCGTAGGCCGGGCGGCGCCCGTCCAACGCCTTCGCCAGGCGCTTGCCTGGCCACCGCCCCGCTTAAATATGGGCAGCCGTATCGCCGGGCCTACTCGACCAAACGACCGCAACCAAACGGCAACAGAAATGCGGGCAATGCCTCGGCACCCCGCGATGCGCGAGCACTGATTCTCGCGCGCGTCTGCCGTTACGGTTCCGGGGCGGGCGACCGCTTGCGTTTGGGCGAAATCCGCCCGATTGGCGCGGCCCCTTGAAAGCGGGCCGCCGCTGGCCGGTCGGCCTGAACGACGAAGGAGGAGGAAGCCGTGGCCGATGTCCACCACAGCCGCAGGGGATCCCTAGCGTACAGCCCGCGCAAGCGCGCTTCCCGGTCGAAGGGACGTTGGCGCGCGCACCCGGACGCCGATCCCAAGCGCGGGGACGACGTGCGCCTGCAGGGGTTTGCTGGCTACAAGGCCGGGATGACCCACGTGTTCATCTTTGACTTCCGCGAGACCTCGACGACCGCCAAGCAGGAGGTCGCCGAGCCGGTCACCGTCGTGGAGGTGCCGCCGCTCAGGGTCGCGGGCATCCGAGTCTACGAGCGGGCGGACGAAGGCCTTCGGGCGCTTACGGAGGTCTGGTCCACCAAACTCGACAAGGAGCTCCGCCGCCGCACCGGAGCCAAGAGCCCCACCCCCAACCGCGAGCTCGACTCCAACCCGCGCCTTCCCACGTCGAAGAAGACGGCCGATGATTTGCTCAAGATGGACCCGACGACCGTCGACGACGTGCGCGTCATCGCCTATACGCATCCCAAGTTGATCGGCACGGGCGGGCGCAAGGCACCCGACGTCATCGAGATCCCGGTCGTTGGCAAGGGGATCAAGGATCGCCTGGAGTGGGCGAAGGAGCACCTCGGCAAGGATGTCAAGTTCACCGACTTCTCAGGGCCCGGCAACATGGTCGACGTCACGGCCATCACGAAGGGGAAGGGGTTCCAGGGCGGCGTCAAGCGCTGGGGCGTCAAGCTGCTCACACACAAGAACTCGAAGCACCGCAGGATGCTTGGGACGCTCGGTGCTTGGAACCCGTCGTACGTGACCTTCCGCATCCCGCAGGCCGGGCAGGTGGGCTACCACCAGCGGACAGAGTTCAACAAACGCGTGCTGAAGTACGGGGAGGACGGCAAGGAAGTCGCGCCCAAGGGCGGATTCATCCGCTACGGCGATGTCAACAACCCGTACATCCTGATCCACGGCTCGATCCCAGGCCCAGCGAAGCGGATGGTTCGGCTGCGTGACCCGGCCCGCTTCCACCGCCAGCAGAACGTGCAGGTCGAGGTAACCTACGTCTCAACCGAATCCGTCCAGGGGAACTGACAGGGGGTGAAATGGCTTGGCGCAGGAAACGAAGGGCAAGAAGGGCGGCACGAGCAAGGCGGCCAAGCCCGCAACCAAGCCCAGGGCCAAGCCCGCAACCAAGCCCAGGGCCAAGCCCGCAACCAAGCCCATGGCCAAGCCCGCAGCCAAGCCCGCAGCCAAGCCCAGGGCCAAGCCCGCAACCAAGCCCAGGGCCAAGCCCTCCGCGGGTCGCTCCTCCAAGCGGCCCGGGAAGCGTGCGAAGGGGCCAGAAATCCGGAACTTTGCCGCGTACAAGGACAAGGAAGGCGAGCGCTCAACGCGCACCGTGCCCGTGCTCTCGGTCGAGGGGAAGGAGAAGCGCACGATCCACCTGCCCAAGGTTTTCGACGAACCCCTGCGCGTCGACCTCATGGCCCGCGCGTTGCAGGCCTCGCGGGCAAACCGCCGCCAGCCCTACGGTGCCCTCCGCGAGGGCGTCTGGGCGGGCCGGCGTCACTCCACGGAGTGGTGGGGCAAGGGGCGCGGCGCCTCGCGCGTCCAGCGCCTCAAGGGCGGCCAGGACGCCGCCACCTCACCCAACAACGTCGGGGGCGCGCGCGCCCCCCCGCCACGGGTCGCCCAGGTCCGGGGCGAGAAGATCAACGTCAAGGAGCGACGGAAGGCGCGGCGCTCGGCCATCGCCGCAGTCGCGAGCACCGACCTCGTCGCCGCCCGCGGCCACCGGTGGGACGAGGGGTTCAAGCTGCCCATCGTCCTCGAGGCCGAGTTCGAGACTCTCTTCGAGCGTGCGTTGAAGGACCGCCAGAAGAACGAAGACACGAGCCCCACAAAGGCGCTGCTCACCGTGCTACACAACATCGGCCTCGACGCGGACATCGAACGCGCGCGCACCGGCGTGCACGTCCGGGCGGGGCGCGGCAAGATGCGCGGGCGGCGCAAGAAGATGCCGCGCTCCGTGCTAATCGTCGCGTCCAACGCGCCTTCGCTGGTGCGGGCCGCCCGGAACCTCCCAGGTGTCGATGTGACCAGCCCGAAGTCGCTGAGCACGGAGTCGCTCGCCCCCGGCGGCACGCCCGGGCGGCTGACCGTCTTCACCGAGTCCGCGCTAGCGCAGATCAAGGAGATGAGGTGAGCCGGAGATGACGGAGGTCAACCCCTACGACGTGCTCATCGCGCCGGCGCTTCTCAGCGAAAAGGTGCTCAACGCACGCGACAAGCTGGACCTCGGGTTCGTTGAGGATTACCGCGAAGCCACCCGCAAGGAGCTCAAGAGCATCCGCGAGGCCATCAACAAGGACAAATCGCTCACGAAGACCCAGAAGACCGAGGAGATTCGCAAGGAGACGCGCAAGGCGCTCCACAAGCGGCAGGCTACGCGTCGGGTCATGAACACGAACCAGAACAAGGTCATCTTCCGTGTCCGGGACACGGCCAACAAGCCGCAGATCAAGCGGGCGGTCGAGCAGATCTACAACGTCAAGGTCGTCCACGTGAACACGCTGCGCACGAAGCGCGGCAAGCAGGCCGTCGTCAAACTCAGCGACGCGGACAGCGCCGAGGAGATCTACAACCGGCTCGGCCAGATCTAGGGGGGAAGGAGACCATGGGCAAGCGCATCCTCGTTCAACGGCGCGGCAAGGGCCGCCAGTTCAAGTCGCCATCGCACCGCCACCGCTCGGGCAAGGGCGGCGTCCGCTACCCGCGGACCGACGAGGACGTGGGCCGGGTGATCGACATCGCGCACGACCCAGGCCGCACCGCACCACTTGCCAAAGTTGCCTTCCGGAAGTCCGGCGAGACCTGGTTCATCGCGGGCGAAGGGCTCGCGGTCGGCCAGCGCCTGCAGGTCGGCAAGTCCGCGCCCATCCAGCTTGGCAATGTGCTGCCGCTTGCGAAGGTCCCCATCGGCGCGCGGGTGTACAACATCGAGGGGCGTCCTGGCGACGGTGGAAAGTTCGCACGCTCGGCCGGCACCTCGGCTGTCGTCGTCAGCCCGGGCGCGCAGGTCATCCTTCAGTTCGCATCAGGCCAGTTCAAGTCGCTCAACCCGATGTGCCGCGCGACGCTCGGCCGGCCCGCCGGCGGTGGCCGGGGGATCAAACCATGGGCCAAGGCCGGCAAGAAGTGGCACGCCACCCGTTCTCGCGCGCGCGCATACCCCAAAGTGAGCGGCGTCTCGATGAACCCGGTTGACCACCCGCACGGCGGGGGCGCTCACAAGCACGTCGGACGGCCTTCCACGGTGGGCCCCGGCACGCCCCCGGGCGCGAAGGTCGGGCGGCTCTCACCTCAGAAGAAGAAGGGACGCTCGAAGAGGAAGTAGACACGAAGGGAGGGCAGCAGGATGGCACGCAAAGCAGTAGGCGGATCGGGCAAGGCGGCCAGGCGCCGCCTGCGCAAGGCCCGCTCGAAGATTACGGCCCGCGCCAAGAAGGAGTTCACCTTCCGCGGGCACACGATGGAGGATCTCTCCAAGATGTCCGTCGAGGACTTCTCCGAGTTGCTCCCGGCCCGCCTGCGCCGGTCGCTCGCCCGGGGGGTCGCCCACGACCAGCAGAAGCTCTACGACGCGGTCAAGAGGGGCGAGAAGCGCGTCTTCAGGACGCACAGGCGCGACGTCGTCATCCTGCCCATGATGGTAGGCAAGCGGTTTGCAATCCACGCGGGCAAGGGCTACCAGGAGGTCGAAATCCAACCCGACATGCTCGGGCACTACCTCGGCGAGTTTGCCCCGACACGGACGTCCGTGAAGCACACAGGTCCGGGTGTGGGCGCCACCCGCTCCTCGAAGTTCTTGCCGCTCAAGTGACGGGGAGGTGACAACGGATGCCGGGATACTCATACCAGAATTGGCGCGAGGCCGACGGCGAGTCCGTCGTCCGCACGTGGGAAAAGCTCTCAGACGAGGGCCGCGCGAAGTACGCGCGCGCCATCGCGCGCGACGTGGACATCTCGCGGAAGGCAGCGATCGAGATCGCGCGTACGATCCGCGGGTGGCCGCTCCAAGACGCGCTCGAATATCTCGCCGCTGTCGAGCGCAAGGATATCCACGTCCCTTACCGGTTCCACAAGCGCCAGGTCACGCACCGGCGACGGAAGACCTTCGTCGGCCAGACGAGCGGCGTAGTCCACAGGATCCACGGGCCGGCCGGACGGTACCCCGTCCTTGCCGCGCGCGAGTTCCAGCGGGCGCTGCACTACGCGGAGGCCTACGCGGAGGAGCGAGACCTGGACACCGAGTGGCTGCGCCTCGAACACGTGGCCGCGCACCTTGCAGAAACGCACACGGGCTGGATGCCTCGCGCACAGGGCCGCGGCACGCCGAAGAAGCGCCACCGCATCAACATCGAGGTAGTGGTGCGCGAGGACGACGAACTCGCCGAGAAGGCGCAGGCCGTCGAGTCCCTGAGGGAGGAGTGAACCCGTGGTCTCCGAGCGCAAGTTCATCAAGGAAAACGTCCGCCGCGTGCTCCTGAAGGAGTTCCTGCGCGCCCAGACGCAGCGTGCCGGGTTCGGCGGCATCGATATCCAGCGCACCCCCCTCGGGACGCACATCACACTCATCGCCGAACGCCCCGGGCTCGTGATCGGGCGGCGCGGCTCCACGATCAACGAGCTGACGCGCGCCGTCGAGCACGACTTCCTGTTCGAGCACCCCCAGATCGAGGTCAGCGAGGTCGCAAACCCCGCACTCAACCCACATATCATGGCGCAGAAGCTGGCACTGGCCCTCGAGCGGGGGTGGCACTTCCGCCGGGCGGGCCACTCCACCGTGCTGCGGATCATGGAGGCGGGCGCCAAAGGTTGCCAGATCACGATTGCCGGGAAGCTCACGGGCGAGCGGCACCGGACGGTGCGGTTCCGCCAGGGGCACATCAAATACTGCGGCGAGCCACGCCACGAGTTCATGTGGGAGGCCTACGCTGTCGCCATGAAGAAGGCCGGAATGATGGGCATTCAGGTTCAGATCATGGACCCCAACGCGCGGCTGCCCGACGAGATCGACGTGCTCGACCCGGCCGAGGCGGTCGCCCAGGGCATCATCGCTCCCAAGATGCAGGAGGTCGAGGTCGTCAGCCAGGAGGAAGTCAAGGTCGAGGGCGCGGAAGGCGCGGACGAGGTCTCCGACCAGGAGCTCAAGGAGGTCCTGGACGCCACGCCCAAGGAGCCTGCCAAGCCCAAGCGTGCGCGGGCGAAGAAGGCCACCAGCAAGACCGCCGCCGCCAAGCCGAAGCGTTCGCGCTCCAAGAAGGCGGAGACCGCCAAAGCCGACGAGACCAAACCTGCCGGCGCCAAGGCGGCGGCCAAGGAGAAGGAGGAGAACCCGGGGGCTTGAGCTCCCGGGAGGTGAACCCCCATGCCGCTGCTCAAAGCCAAGGACTTCCGGGACATGTCGAACGCGGAGCGCAAAGCCAAGCTGCGTGAGCTCCAGAACGAACTGTTCATCGAGCGGGGCAAGGTCGGCTCGATGGGCGGAGGAAAGAGCGCGGGCCGCGTGAGGTCGCTGAAGACCGAGGTGGCCCGGATGAAGACCGTGATGCATGAAATGAACGAGGCGTAGAATGGCTGGGATTTGTCCGACGTGCGGTTTGCCAGAGGAGGTCTGTGTCTGTGAGGAGATCGCCAAAGAACAACAGGACATCTCGATCTACACCGTGCGAAGGAGGTACGGGAAGGTCGTTACGATCGTCGACGGGATCGACACCTCGGACATCGACATCGATTCACTTTGCAAGGAACTCAAGAAGGCATGCGCATCTGGCGGGACAGTGAAGGACGGAAGGATCGAACTGCAAGGGGACCACAAGGGGAAGGTCGCGGACAAGCTGAACCAGATGGGCTTCAACATCCAGGAGAAATGAACATGCCAAGGACACGGGAGAACCTCGCTCGCCACGAGTGGATCGGGCTGCAGGCACGCGTGGATAGCGCGCTCGACCCCACGCTCGCGGGCGTATCGGGACGCGTCGTCGACGAGACCCAGCACACCGTCACCCTGGAGCGCGCGGACGGCCGCGAGGTCCAGGCACCCAAGTTGGGTACGCGGCTCCGGGTCACGCTGCCGGGCGGAACGGATGTCCCCCTGGACCTTGGCGAACTAGCCTTCCGGCCCCAGGACCGGGTCAAGCGTGCCCACCCGTCGCGGGGCAAGCCGATGGGCGAGACCTCGACAGCCGGTTCGAATCGCACGTAGCAGGGAGACGGAGGGACGGGCAGATGGTGGCAAAAACGACGGCCAAGGTCTCTAGCGGCCGCGACCTCGGGGTCGGAGTCGCCGCCCCGGCGCAGTCGTGCGACGACCAGCACTGCCCCTTCCACGGCAACCTGCCCGTCCGTGGCTCGGTGTTCGACGGCACAGTCACCAAGGTGGCGATGACGCTGACCGTGGTCGTGCGGCGCGACCTCGTTCGCCGCGACCGCAAGTTCGAGCGGCTCAAGCGCGTCTCGCACAAGTACTCCGTGCACGCCCCCCCGTGTGTCGGCGCAAAGGTCGGCGACAAGGTGCGCGTCGCGGAGACCCGGCCCCTGTCCAAGACCGTCTCGTTTGTCCTCGTGGGTGTCATGCGTGCCGCGGCCATCGAGCCGGCACTCACGCTGCCCACCGCAAAGGCCGAGGACATCCCCGAGGAGCTCTCGGCCCGGCCGGTCAAGGTGAAGCGCAGGCGCGAGAAGGAAGAGCAGGACGCCCGCGACGAGTAGGAACATCCACACGGTGACGTCCATGAAGGGAATCGCGGCAAAGGTCACACGGGGGCTGCCCAAGGGCGCCCGCCTCACGTGCGCCGACAACACCGGCGCCAAGATCGTAGAGGTCGTGGCCGTCCTCAAGTACCACGGCTCCGCCCGCCGGACGCCCGCAGCCGGGGTCGGCGACCTGATCACCGTCGCCGTCAAGAAGGGCACGCCCGAGATGCGCCACCAGCTCGAGAAGGCCGTCATCATCCGCCAGCGAAAGGAGTACAGGCGGCCCGACGGCTCGTGGATCGGCTTCGAGGACAACGCCTGCGTGCTCGTGGGCGACGCGGGCGAGGCAAAGGGCTCCGACATCAAGGGGCCCGTCGCCCGCGAGGCCGCGGAGCGCTGGTCGCAGATCGCCGCGAAGGCATCCACGATCGTCTAGTGCACACGAGGGAGGAGGAACACGTATGGCCCATACATCCAGCAAGCCGGGCAAGCAGCGGAAGCGCCACTTCAGCGCGCCGAAGCACAAGGTGCACCGGCGGCTGACCGTGCGCAACCAGGACGCGAAGTTCCGGGACGCCGTCCCGCGGGTCACCGTGCGCAAGGGGGACCGCGTGTGGGTGATGCGGGGCCAAGGCGAAGAGGGCGGCTATGTGGACAAGGACTCGAAGGTCAAGGACGTGGAGGGCAAGGTCGTCCGCGTCGACTACAAACGGCAGCTGATCTACCTCGAGGACGTGAAGATGCGTAAGCGGGGAAACAAGGTAGCCGACCGGCCGATCGAGCCGAACAACGTGTGGATCATGCAACTCGACCTCTCTGACCCAAAGCGAAAGGCGCGGCTCGAGGCCGAGCGGACGAAGTTCAACGAGTAGGGACGGCGAGGGGAGCGTGGAACGAAGATGAGCAAACACCTGAAGCGGCTCAACGCGCCGAAGGCCATGCGCGTGGGTCGCAAGGCGCACCACTGGGTCGTAAAACCGAGCCCCGGGGCGCACCCGCTCGCACGCAGCGTAGCACTCACCGTGCTGGTGCGCGACCACCTAGACATGGCCGAGACCGGCCGCGAGGCCAAGTCCATCATCGCCCGGCGCGAGGTCAAGATCGACGGCCGCCCGGTCACCAACCCGAGCTTCGCTGTGGGGCTCATGGACGTCATCAGCATCGACAAGACCGACGAGCACTTCCGCATGGGGCTCGACCGCCACGGGCGGCTCACGCCACTGCGGATCAGCAGGGAGGACGCCGCGTGGAAGCTCTGTCGCGTTGAGGACGCGCACACGCTGCCCGGCGGTATCCAGCAATACAACCTCCACGACGGGCGCAACCTGCAGTCCACCAAGTCCGTCTACACGCCGGGCGACACCCTCCGGATCGAGATCCCGAAGCAGAAGGTCCTGGCAACCTACCCCTTCAAGGAGGGCGCGACGGCGCTCATCATTTCCGGGACGCACACCGGGCAACTGGCGAGGGTGGCCTCCCACGAGGTCGTCCGCTCCTCGTTCCCGGACATCGTGAAATTCAAAGAAGGGCTCTCGACGATCAAGCCGAACGTCTTTGTGGTCGGGGCCGACAAGTCCGAGATCGCGGTCGCTGAGGAGGCGGTCCTATGAGTGGCACCCCCGGGACGGCGCCCTCCCCGCCGGCCCCTGCGACCACCTCACCCATGCGCCGCATCAGGATCGAGAAGCTCGTCATCAACATCGGCGTCGGCCAGGCGGGCGAGCAGCTCATCAAGGCCGAGAAGGTCCTCGAGATGATCACGGGCCGCAAGCCCGCGCGGACCCGCTCGAAGACACAGAACAAGGAACTCGGGATCCGCGTCGGGATGCCCATCGGCGCCATGGTCACGCTACGCGGAAAGCACGCAGAGACCTTCATGCGCCAGGCGCTCGAGACCCGAAGCAACAAGATCAACTGGTACTCCTTCGACCCCGAGGGGAACTTTTCCTTCGGCGTCCCCGACTTCACCGACTTCCCCGACCAGAAGTACGACCCCGCGATCGGCATCTTCGGGATGGACGTGTCCGTCACGCTGCGCCGGCCGGGGGCTCGGGTGGCCAAGCGGCGGCGCTCGCGCTCGCGCATCCCCACCAACCACCGGATCACCGCCGACGAGGGCCGGACCTGGCTCACCGAGCATTTCGACACCGAGGTGGTCTGACGTGGGCGGAGAGCGGAAGCGGCTGCCGACGCAGCGGAAGGGCTGTGAGCGTTGCGGCCGGAAGCGGGGCATCGTCCGGCGCTACGGGATGCACCTCTGCCGCCAGTGCTTCCGCGAGGTCGCCCCCGAGATTGGATTCAAGAAGTACAGCTAGGTGAGGAGGAACAAACGAATGCAACACGACCCGCTATCCGACGCGATGGTTGCCATCCGCAACGCCGAGTTGACCGGCCACGGCTCCTGTCACGTTGCACCCTCCTCGAAGTTGCTCGGCAGCGTCCTCAAGGTCATGCAAGAGGAGGGCTACCTCTCCCAGTTCGAGTTCAAAGAGGACGGCCGCGCGGGCACCTTCAGCGTCGCGCTTGCCGGTCGCATCAACCGGTGCGGCGCCATCCGCCCGCGGTTCGCAGTCCGTTTGGCCGAAATCGTCCGCTTCGAGGAGCGCTACCTTCCGGCCCAGGACTTTGGCGTCCTCATCCTGTCGACGACCCAAGGCGTCATGACGAACCGCCAGGCGAAGGAGCGGGGAATCGGCGGCCGGCTGATCGCATACGTGTATTGAAGGAGGGGACGACCGTGGCGGGACAGGACATCCGGGAGGAGATCGAAATGCCCGAGCAGGCGAAGTGGAAGCTCTCCGGCCAGACGCTCAAGGTCAAGGGGACCAAGGGCGATCTGGAGCGGACGTTCCGCCACCCCGTTGTCCGCCTCGAGTCCGCGAAGGGCAAACTCTTCATCGCCGCGAAGAGCGCGCGCAGGCGCGACCTGGCGCTCGTCGGCACCTGGCGTGCCCACATCGAGAATATGGGGGAGGGCGTAACCCAGGGCCACACCTACACGATGAAAGTGGTCTTCTCGCACTTCCCGATCAAGACGACCGTCAAGAGCGGCGACTTCGTCGTCGAGAACTTCCTGGGCGAGCGGCACCCGCGCACCTCGCGGATCGTCGGGGAGACGAAAGTGAACGTCCAGGGCGACCAGGTCACGCTGACGGGGCCGGACATCGAGGCCGTATCGCATACCGCCGCCAACATCGAGCAGTGCACCCGGATCCGCGGGTTCGACCCGCGCGTCTTCCAGGACGGCATCTACATCACATCCAAGGGTGGGTGAACATGGCCGACGAGGAGAAACCCACGAAGGCGAAGCGGCCCGGGGGCGCCAAGCCCGCCGCCCGCCCGAAGCCGGGGAAGAAGGAGTCGGCAGAAGAGAAGGACCGCGCCCAGGCCGCCGAAGCGCAGGCCTCTGTGAGCGAGGAGGAGGAGGAGGCCGAGGACGCGGTCGAGGGCCGTGACGACGAAGGCAACGGGGCCGGCGCCGATGCGGAGGAGCCGGAAGAGGACGATACGGAAGAGGACGATACGGAGGAGGACGAGCCGGAGGGGGAGCGGCCCTCGACGCGCAAGCGCGGCGGCCGTCGCCGCTTAAGGCGCTCCGCCGACGACGAGGAGGAGGAGGGCGCCCCCAAGCGCTCTCCCCGTCCCCGCCCCGAACTCTCCGCCGAGGTCAAGCTCGCCCTTGAGCAACGCAAGGAAATCTCGGCCCGCCGGCCCGCGTTCCGGCGTCAGGC
>CBEUCC010000047.1:0-16971 GCA_965541515.1 uncultured Thermoplasmata archaeon | reverse complement strand
CTCCCCCCGGGGGGCGGGGGTGAGCGCCACGACAACCGTGGGCGCTGTTGTGTCCACGACGACCACCGTCCACGACGCGTTGGCCCCGTTGCCGAATGTGTCTGCGACCTCGGCCCTGAGTTCGTACACTCCGAGCAGCGAGAACACGAAGTTTAGCGCGGCGCCCGAGACCGGGAATTCCCTGCCGGTGATGTACCACGAGATCGGGCGGAGGCCCGAGGGGTCGGAGGCGTTTGCCAGAAACACGACGGGCCGGCCCGCCTCCACGGTCCCGGGCCCCTCGATGCGGATCGCCGGCCCCCGCATGTCTTCGATCTTGACCTTGAACATGGTCTGGGCCTGGTTCCGGTCGGCGTCCTCGACCTGCAGCGTTACCAGGAACTCCCCGATCGCCTGGAAGGTGTAGGTGACCGACGTCCCCTCCAGGCTGACGGTCCCTGCCGGGAGGCGGATCGCCCACCGGGAGGACGCGCCCGCGGGGAAGTCAAGGTCGTTGTCGAGGGCGAGCGTCAGGTCGAAGACGAGCGGCACGCCCGCCTCCTCGGACCGAAGGCCGTAGAGCGAGAGGTCAGGGGGCGTCACGTCCTTCACGCGGAACGTCACGTTGGCTTGGCCGAGGTTGCCCGATGCGTCCGTCACGTAGTAGATCACAGTGTAGGTTCCCGGGTCTGCCACCTGGAAGCGGCCCGGGCTATCGTCCGACCGCGCGATGAAACCGCCCCCCACCCACAACTCGAACCACTCCGTCCGTCCGTCCGGCCAATCGGGGTCGTTGTCGGTCACGAGCGACGCGTAGGCCGAGAACGGGTAGTCCTCCTCGGCGTCGGGGGGCGTGAGCGGGGGGATCTGCGGGGACGTCGTGTCGTGCACCTCGATCCATGCATCGTCCATCGCCATGTTGCCGGCAGCGTCGGTCACCTCGAGCGTCACGCGGTACCGCCCCGGGATCGCGAATGTCCAATTCGCCTGCGGAGCGATGAGGGTCGATACGCCCTGTGCGTCAAACACGCGCCACCGGTACACCGCGCCCGCGGGGAACTGCGCGTCGTTGTCGGTCGTCGCCCGGCCGTCGAGCAGAACCGGCACGTCCTCGTCGACTGTACGGTCGCCCCCTGCCTCCACCCGTGGGGCCGTTCGGTCGCGCACGGTCACGGTGAGCGTGTCGATGTCGCGGTTTCCGCCCCAGTCGATCACCGTCAATGTCACAGTGTAGCGGCCGGGGTCCTGGAAGACATACCAGGCGGTCACGCCTGCGAGCGTCACCGTCTGGCCGAGGTCGATGAATGACCAGAGGTGCACCCGGACCTGGATGTCGTCCGTCGAGAGGTAGCCCGTGAAGTACACGCGGATGTCCTCGTCGACGACCTGGTCGGCGCCCGCGTTTGCCACCGGCGGTTCGCTGTCGGGGCGGACCGCGATTGGGTAGTTGTCCTTGGCAACGCCGAAGAGTCCGGAAGAGACGGTGAACGGCGTCTCGCCGATTCCGTCCCCGTCGGTGTCCACGCCGGTGTACGAATCCCACAGGTTTCCGATGGCGCCGTCGTCCCACGCATGGGCGGTGGTATTGGTCGACGCGGGCGCGGTGTTCCCGTAGAATTCGTTGCGGGTTACGAGGCCTCCCGATCCGCCGAAGAGGCTGAGTCCCAGTCCGTTGCTCAGGAACAGGTTCCCGAACAGGGTCACATTGACGCAGTCGGTGCACGCAAGGGCCCTCCCTTGCGACCCCGCGAAGGTGGAGCCTTCGAAGGTGCCATCCTCCACATGCTGGGCCAGCACCCCTTGTGCACGGGCCGAGAAGCTCGAGTCGTTCACGAGGAACGTGTACACGTCCTGCATCTCGAGGCCGACCGCAGCCTGGACGACCTGCACGCCGCGCAGCGTGAGACCGCCCGCGACCGCGTGGAAGCTCAACCCCGTTGGGCAGTTGCCGACCGACACGTTCTCCAGGGTCACCTCCACGGGCGTGCCATAAACGGGTAGCACCGTGCCCCCGACGTCCACGGACTCCCGCGGGAGAAGGATCTGCGTGTTTGCCACACCCACGCTGTTGCAGTCCTGCACCTGCGAGTCACGAAGGGTCAGGTTTAGGCCCTCGTAGAGAGACACCGTGGCGTTCACGGTCGCTTCGAAGCCCTCGATCACCAAGTCCTCTTCCGACCCTTGTGTGAGCACAGCGTGGGCACACTGCGTGGCAGACGACCCGACGAGCCGGTTCCCGGACCCGTCGCGGAAACCGAAACACGTGAGGTTGGTGAGCGCCTCCATCCCGTCGAGGACGACCCGCGTCGACCGGACGACCTCGACGGCCTTCCACCAAGACCTGACGGTCGTGTCCGAGACCGACACATCGGCTGAGTCGACAATAAGTAGCGACGGGACGCCCTTTTCGAGCACGCCCCCCGTGAGCGAAACGTTGCGCGCGCCGGCCAGCACCACGATCCCCGCACCTCCCGCGAGATCAAAGGAGACCCCCGACGCGTCCACGAGGTACAGGATCGGCCGGCCGTCGACGAGGTTGGAAAGCGACACCGTATGCCGGTAGTACTGCGGGAGGTCGGGGGTGCCGCTGGCGCTGACCTCGAAGGGGAACCGCTCGCCCGTCCACCGGTTGCCGCTCACGACCGCGCCCGTGCTGTCCCGCAGCCACAGCCCTGTCTCGTTGCCCGACCGGAAGTTGTTCCCGGTTATTGTTTGCGTGGCCGACGCATGGCTCACGAGCAGTCCATACTCCCAGCGCGTGATCGTGTTTTGCGAGACAGCATTCGCCCCCGAGGGGTTCGCGATCTCCAGGCCCCACCGGGGCTCGGTGATCTCGGGGGAGTCCGGGTCGGGCGCAGGGGCAATGATGGCGTTGTTGGCGACGGTGCAGTCGGCCGCGGAGGTGAGCAGGACCCCGCGGCCGGCCAGGGTGCTGGCGGTCATCGTGTTCCCGGACAAGTTGAGGTGGTCGACACGGTTGCCCGTCACGCCCGTCCGGTTCCAGTGGTAGAGGACGCCGTCCGTCACATTCACCCACGAGGCGCTGCTCAGTTCGACGGCCGCGATGTTGCAATACTCGAGACGGGGCGCGCGGAGGCTCACGTCGGACGCCGACGCCACGTGGACGCAGTACTCCACGCCGTGGACATAGAGACCGGTGGCGGACAGCCGCGCGCGGCCCCCGCTGGCGCTGACGCCCCGAAGCCCCGCATCCACCTCGACATTCGAGAGCAGCACGCCGCCGCTGTCCCCTTGGACCGAAATCGAGGTTAGGTGTATTCCTGTGAAAAGGGAATCCGAGACGTCCGCGGACGCGCCAGGTCGCACGACCAGGCCGTCATTGCACCGGTCGAACGTGGCGTAGCTGATAACGGCCAAGCCGGTGCCCGCGATATCGATGCAGGGGGCGTTCCCGTTGGGGCCGAATACTACCCGGGAGGACGCTGTGCCTGTGACGTTCAGCGCCCCAGCAACGACAATCGAGGCCGAAGCGTTGTACTCGACCGTGACGCCCGCGTCGATAGAGAGCGTGAACCCCACGGGAACGCCGAGCACGCCGACAAGTTGGTACGGCGAGCTCCCCGCGCTCCACGCCTCGTTCGTCGTGAGGTTTCCTTCCGGGACGAGCGTCCCGGCCGACCCCGGGGCCGCGACCAGCAGGAAAGCGGTCCCCAGCAGGGCCGTGGAAACTGCGACCCATAGCGGCCATCGCGCGTACACCTTGGTGCTTCCCCTTCCGGGCATGGATGGCCCCCAGCTTCCCGGCGGCTGGCATAAGCGTTTGGATTCGGGGCCCCCGCGCCCACACCTCGCCCCTACGCCATCCCCTGCATCCTGGCGATGGCCTCCTCGAGTTCGTGGATGCGCCCCACGCGCTCGACCTCCAGTTGCTTGTAGTCCGCAGGCTTGAGCTTCCCCTGGATCACGTTCATCTGCGCCTCGTTCAGCTCCTGTCGGATCCGCATGATCTCCTCCACACATCCCTCGTAGGTGGGGGGTGTCTCCGCCAAGGTCTGTCCCTCCGCGTGCTTGGCACCCTCGACCGTCGCGCCCCGCCTTAAGGCTTCGCCGGGCCAGTCCCGGTAAGGACTGTAATGAGCCAAGGCTAAGAACCCGCTGGCCAATGGGATAGATTGTATGGGAAATACCACTCCGCAGTCGCGCCCGCGGCCGCCCCGTGACACTAGCCCCAAGCAGCCGGAACCTCCCACCGGACCCGCTTGGGTGAGCGCGCCTCCCCCGGCCTACCACGTGGAGACCGCCGTGTCGATCGACGAAAGCACCGGCCATCCGGTACAGCCGCTGCCGCCTCCCGCGTCGGGCGAACCGGGGCCCACGCGGTCCGTCCGCTGCCCGACGTGCAGCGTCACCTTCGAGTGGACCACCCGCCGCCCGACACAAGTCGCGTGTCCCGCCTGCGGGGCCAAAGGGCGGCTCCGCTGACTAGAGCGCGAACGGCACGGCCGCCGCGCGGAGTGCCTCTCCCGTGGGGACGCCGTCCGCGCCCCAGCCGCGCAACTCGTAGTACTTGTCCAGGCACGCTTTGCGGTCCTGCTCGCTGACGAACGCCACCGCCCCCTTCGCCCGCCCCGAGGGCAGCGGGTCATTCATCGGACGCCACGAGAGCGTGTCGTCCTTGCGCGTGATGCCTTCGCGCACGTTGAACGCACGGGTGAGCGTCCAGATGTGGTGCGCACGGTCGGTGAGGTCGTCCTGTGTCGCCGTCTCCCCCGTGATCGCGCTGTAGAGGTCGACCATCCCCGCGTCGCCCGTGTAGGTCATCGCGAAGGTGCAGAGGATGAGCGAGTCGCGGACCGCGAGCCAGTCCTGGCTGCGGACGAGGTCGGGGACAATGGGCAGTGCGGGCTCGAGCGACGGCTTCTTCGCCCGGTACAGGTCACGCAGGTGGGACGCCCCGATGTCTCCGGTGGCGTACGCCACCCCCGACCCGAGCTTCCCGCGCGGGTCCCAGGCTGGGATCTCGAGGCCTTTCCCGTGGACGGCCCACTTCCATGATTCGCCGCCGATGATCTCGGCCGCGCGCCGCACCCCCTCGGCCAAGGTGTCCCCGAGGCCTTCGCGAGCCGCGACCTTGGGGATGAGCGTCCGGAGGACTTCCGGATCCCCCCAATCGAGGTTCTCGTCGATCGCACCGCGCTTCGAGCACTCAACCGCAAACCCCAGCACCCCGCCGGTGGAGATCGTGTCCAGCCCGAGCCGGTTGCAGAGTTCATTGGCCTCGACGATCGCCGCGCGGTCGGCGATGCCGAGGTTCGAGCCGAGCATCGCGAGCGTCTCGTACTCGGGGCGCTCGGACATCGGTGCGCCCCGCTCCTTCTCCTTGACGCGTCCTTCACAGGCGATGACGCACGGCCCGCAGCACGCGGAGATCGCCATCCCGAATTGCTCATGGAACTTCTCGCCGTGGATCTCGCCGGCGTGCTCGAACTCCCCCTCCTGGTAGTTCCGGGTCGGCAGCCGGTCGACCTTCGACGAGAAGGTTGGCGCCTGCGATGTGCCGTAGGTGAGGAAGGTGTCCCCCTTCTTGCGCTGGGACTTGACCTCCCCGATGGCCGACGCGGTGCCGGTCTTCAGACGCTCCGGGTCGGCGGGCTTGAGTTCCGCCGTCCCCTGGACGGAGATGGCCTTGAGTTTCTTGGCGCCGAGCACCGCACCGGAGCCGCCACGGCCGGCGGCCCGGCGGAATCGCGTGATGGGGGACGCGAACTTCACGAGGTTCTCGCCGGCGGGGCCGATCGATACGATCTCGGCCTGGGGCCCGGCCTCCTCCTTGAGTACGGTCTCGGTCTCGTGGGTCGTCTTGCCCCACAGGCCCGCGGCGTCCTTGAATTCGACCGCGTCATCCCGGACGTCCACCCAGACCGGCTTCTCGGCGGCTCCCTCGAGGATGATGATGTCGTACCCGGCCCGCTTCACGACGTGGCCTACGTCACCCCCGATGTATGAGTCTAGAAAGATCCCGGTGAGGGGGGACTTCGTGATCACCGCCATCCGGCCTGCGCTGGAGATCCCGGTGCCCTGGTACGGGCCGGTCGCGAAGATCAGTTTGTTCGCGGGGCCCAAGGGGTCGGTACCCGCTTCGAGCTCCTTCGCGAGGTAGTAGGCGCCGAGCCCCTTCGCGCCCAGCCACCGGGAGCCCACGTCCTCCGGGATCGGTTCGGCCTTCGAAGAGCTCGCCGTGAGGTCGATGCGCAGCAGGCGGTTTGCGCGGCCCTTGGAAACGGTTCTGGCCAATGGGTTCGCCTGCGCGCCGGATCGCGGCCATGGCCATTAAGGTACGGGTGAAACCGGACGGATTATGAATCGGGCGCGGCGCCCATTTGGTTTCCAGAGGACAGGATTCCCCCAGGTCCGGCTGGCCCACGCAGCCCACCATACCAGAACCTACATATCGGCTCGCCAGGGGATGGTACGGGGGCCGGGAACCGAATGCGAAAGGGCGCTTTCCCTACCGTTTGCACCGCCGCTCTTCTGATCCTGCCGGTCACGTTGGTGGCCGTCGCCCCACCGGCCGCGGCGGGGCTCACGATCGACGCGCCCGGGTGGACCGTTGTTTGGCCGGGGATCGAGAACTCGAGTGCGGCCACACTCTTCACGCCCGGGGACGCGACGGGCGACGGGGTCGACGACCTCTTGCTCCTCTACCCTCCTCAATTGGACTTCAACCGGCCCACGATGCCCTTGGGTAGCTCCTTTGACCTCTACCCGGGGTCGGTGAACGGCCTGTCGCCAATGTCTCTCTCTAACAGCAACGGTTCGATCGGGGGCTTTTTCGCCGACCAACGAACGGTCAGTTCGCCGAAGGGGTGGGACTTTGATGGGGACGGCCTGGCGGACGTTGGCTTCGGCCATGACCAGTTCTCAGCGATACCTGAGGAACAAGGCATCCAGTTCGACATCTATCTGGGGTCGTCTGCGGGTTTCCCTACTGACTGGAGCTGCGCGAAGGGCATTCCCGGGACGCTCGGCGACGGTTTTTTCGGGGCCGCACTTAGGCCCCTGGGTGATCTCAACGGTGACGGGTTCGATGATGCGGTTGCGATTCGGACACCGGGATACACGTCTGGCGGATCCAGGGGATCATCGCACTGGCTCATCGTAATGCCGGGTAATTCCACATGTGCAAACGAAGTGTGGTCCGAGGGGTTCCCGATTCATACGGAGAACAACGGAACCATCAGCCCCATTGGCTCTGCCGACTTCGACCGCGATGGATACGACGACCTCGTAACCGACGAGACCATCAACTCGCCGTCCGGCGCCGTTAGCCATCGGCTACGTGTCTATCCGGGAGGTCCTGGAAACCTCTCGGCACCGGGTGCCAGCATTCCGCTTCAAATCACGGGTGATTCCCAGTTCTTCGTCGGTTCCGATTTGGACGCCGATGGCTATCCTGACCTTGCCGTCGGCGCGGTCGGATCGACGCTTCTCGGCGGCGAGCACTTCGATTTCCTATTCTACCGCGGTTCGCCGTCAGGCCTCATCACGACATCTCCCGTTGGTTCGCAATTGCGGGGTCAGGGGTTCTCTGGGGCGAGGGCGTCCCTCGGGGACATCAACGGTGACGGGTTTCCCGACCTCGCGCTGGAGAACTCAAACATCTCTGGGGAAACCGACCGGATACGCGTAACCCTCTTCCTCGGTCAACATGGGGCCTTTGGCGGGCAGCCGGATTGGTCCTCGACGATCCGCGTGAGCGGGATCACTGCGCCGGTCTTCTTCGACCTCTCCTCAACGATCGAAGCCGCCGGCGACCTCGACGGCGACGGGCTCGCGGACCTCGCCGTCCTCGCAGGCGCCGACCCCTACGGGATGGGACGAATCTCCGACGGGCAGAACGCATCCGGCGAGGCGCGCAGCGCCATCCTCATCTTCTACGGCCGCCAGATCGTCCAGTACCTCTCCGGGGTCGGCCCCCTCGGGTTTGACCGGGGCATCGCGTACCCGACGTACGAGTACGGGTTCGATGTGTCCGTGAAGGCCGCCTCCCAGTCGGTCTTCGACCGCATCGGCGTCGCCACTCCGGCGGGCGATCTCGTCTTCAGGCCGAACACCTCTTCGTTCTCATTCCAACCTAACGCCACGCTCGGGGTCGGCGAGTTCGTCCGCTTGCATTCCAGCTCTTCGGCGGCCTTCGACGGCTCGACGAGCGAATGGGACATCCGCTTCCGCTTCGAGTTCACCTGGGACTTCCCCCTAGGCGAAACGCTGCCCTACCGCCTCGTCGCGACGGGGCCGACCATCCCTTCCCCCCCCGGCGCCGCACCAGCCGGGACCTTCCGTGTCGAGAAGGACCTAGAGTTTGCCGGCGCCTTGGGCGTCACCAATTCCCCTAGCGGCCCGCCCGTCGAGGCCGGGGACTGGGTGGCCGGCGGCGCAGGGTTGCGAGCTACCGGCCTCACCGTCCACTTCGAGGGCGCGCCCTCGTTTCCGGTCCCCGCCGACGCGTTCGTATGGCTCGGCGCCGACACCGGGGGCGGGTCGTGGTCGCAAGGGCCGGACGCCGCCGACCTCGACCTCGCCTTCAGCGCCGCCGCCGTTTCCAACGCCGACGACAACATCGCCATCACCCTGTCGGGTGTCCCCAACGACGACGTGCGCGTGCCGACCACCTCCTTCCGGTACCGGGTGGACGCAGACGCGCCGCTCTTCGGGGCGTCGCTGCCCGTCAACGACTCCTGGGTCGCAACCCACGAGGTGACCGTCGCCGCTCAGATCCTGGACCCTCTTTCTGGAACCGACCCCGCCCGCGTGGACTATCAGATCTCGACCGAGGGGCCGACCGCGTTCGGGCTGTGGACGCCTGCCGCGCTTGACGGCTCCAACCGCACGCAGGCCACCGCAGTGGCAAGGGCGACGTTCCTCGACGGGGAGGCGAACTTCTTCCGGTTCCGCGTCTCCGACGCCGTTGGCAACGGCCCGTCCGTCAGCGAGACCTTCCAGGCCCGCGTCGACACCTTGCACGTAATCTTCGAAAGTCCGGCACCCCCCGCCGACTCGTGGCAGACCTCGACGCAGGTCACGGCGGCCGTCACCATCCTCGACCGCGGGGCATCGGGGGTGGCGCCCGCCTCGGTCGCCTACCGCGTCTCCGCGGCCGGCCTCTTCGAATACCGCCCATGGGTGCCTTTGCCCGGACTTTCTCCGGCGGTCGAGTTGCGGCCGCAGGCACTTGTCGACCTTGGCGAAGGCGACCTCAATTTCGTGCAGTGGCGCGCAGAGGACGTCGTCGGCACCGGGCTCACCGTGAGCGCGCACTACCGCGTGCGCGTCGACGTGACCGGCCCGGTCTTCGGGGATCCGAGTCCCGACCCGAGCGTCCGCCTGACCGCCCCCGAACTCTTGGTGAGTATCGACGTCGCCGACGGGGGGCCGCCCGACCGCGCTCGGTCCGGCCTCGACGCCCCTTCAACGGAGTACGCGTTCCAGCCTTCGGGCGGCGATTGGGGCGAGTGGTCGATTGAGGGGCTGACCGTCTACCCCGGAGACGACGGGAACTGGAGCGCCGTCCTGGCCCTCGTTCTTGCGCCTGGTCCCGACAACCGCGTCCGGTTCCGGGGCGCGGACCTTGCGGGCAACGGCCCCACAGAATCACCCGCGGTCGTGTACCACCTCAACCGCGCGCCCAAGGTCTCTCTGTTCAGCAACGTGACGAACCACACCGTCGTCTTTGGGAGCAACATCACGCTGTCGGCAAACGTCAGCGACCCCGACGGGGACCGTTTCAACCTCACTTGGTACGACGGCGAGGGCTCCCCGATCACCAACGAATCGGAAGCGCTCGACCTCGGGCTTGCCGAAGGCAATTGGACATTCCGCGTGGTAGCGCGCGACACGCTCGGTGCCGAGGCGGAGGCCACAATCACCGTGCAGGTACTGCCTGTCCCCCCGCCGCCCGAGTTGCCCCCGCCGCACCCGAAGCCCACCCAGGTCGCGGACGACTCGTGGTGGCTCATCCTGCTGCTTATCGTTGGCGGTGCGGCGGCGATGTTCGTGGGGCGTCGGATGCGCGGGCCGCCTGATCGTCGGTTCTGATGACGATCCGTCTTCGAACGCCCCGTCATGGCAGGCCCGCAGTGCCAAGGACATAGCCGCTCTCAAGCACCTTGAACTGAGTGCCGTGGATCTGCGTCAGCTCGGCCGCCGAGCCGACGCTCACGGCGATGTTGTCGTCAGCACCCACCCAACCGTCGCCACTCGCGTCGTTGTAGGTGACCGTGACGGTCACCCCGTTTACCATAACGCCCGTCCCCGCGCTCCCGTGGAAGTAGATCGTCCCGTTGGCGGCGACCACCTGGAAGATCAGTGCGCTTACGGGCATCGGGGCCCCGGAGACACTCGTTATCGAGATGACCGTGTTCGTCCCGGACCACTGCCCGGCGGATAGAGAGATCGACTGGATGGGAGCGTCTGGCAGCGTCCCCGAACTCTTGAGGACGCCGTCGAGGAGGACCTGGTAGCCGGCCCCCGCGACCAGGGGGATCGCACCGGGGGGGTCGACGGTGATGGCGATCGTGTCGTCCGTGCTGATGGAGCCCTGCGCGCCCGAATCGCTGTACGTCACGGTGATTGTGGTCCCGTTGACCGAGTTATCGATTCCCGGGGCGCCGTCAAAGTAGACCGTCCCGCCGGCGTCGATTACGCGGAACGTGAGGCCGTCGATGCTGAGGGTGCTCGGTTGAACCCACTTCACCTCAAGGTACGTGGTTGCGCCGTGCCACAGCGAATCGACGGGCCCGACCCCCAGGCTGGGCGTGGGTCCGTCGGGCACACGGACCGTGCCGACAAGTATGCCGTCCCAGACGAGCCCAAACCACCAGCCACCCACCTGGTAGACGCCGTCTGACGGGGATACGCTAAGTTCGATGGAGACTGATGGATCAAAGGTTCCTACGGGGCTGGCGTCGCCGAAGGATACCGTGATCGTAACCCCGTTTACCGGGCCGCCGGTTCCCGCGCTTCCGTTGAAGTACGTCGTCCCGTTCTCTGCCCAGACGCGGTACGAGATCGAGCGGACATCCACTGGGGGGCCATGGCTGCTTACGACGGCAAACGTGATCGTGCTGGCGGACCACGTGGAGGCGGAGAGGGAGAACCAGGGCGTGGGGGCGCCCGGCAGCACAACCTCCGTCAGGACCACGCCCGCCTCCCTAAGACTGAGAGTTGTCCCGTTGACCTGTTGCAGCCCGACCGCGGGACTCACGCTCACCGTGATCGTGTCGTCCGTACCGACCAGCCCGTCGCCCGTCGTGTCATGGTACGCGATGGTAACCGTGATCCCATGGACAGGCAGTCCCGTGCCCGCGGCACCCGCGAAGTAGTCGGTGTGGTTTGCCGCCTCCAGCCTGAACTCGAGGGCGCTCGGCGGCCGGTCGTCCCTGTCGACCCCGGTAATGGAGATGACCGTTTCGTTGCCCGACCACGGGCCGGCGGATAGCGTGAACGCCGATGGGGGGCCGGGCGGCAACACGACCTCGGCCAAGAGGCTCCCGTTCAGGAGCAACTTCAGGGTCGCCCCCCCGACCTTCAGGCGTTGGGCCATCGAACCCACGCTCACGTTGATCCAGTCATTCACGCCAAGCAGCCGGTCGTCCTGCAGGTCCACAAAGGCGACCGTGACCGTGACCCCGTTCACGGCCTGGCCCCGGCCGGCCGGCCCGTCAAAGTAGGTGGTCTTGTTGGGGGCGACCACCTGATAGGTCAGCCAACTCACGTTCACGGGCGCGGCCGTCACGTTCACGACACGCACCTCCGTGACAAAGTCGACCCAAACGGATGCCGCGAGTTCGACCGTCTGCGCGCCTTCTGCACCGCATCCGTCGGTCCCCTGGGGCGGGTCGTTCAGAGTCACGCGCGCCGACTGTTCGCCAAACTCGTACGCAAGCGCGTAGGGGCCGTTGCCCGTCCCGGAGTCGAACGCTAGTTCCCCCTCCGCGCTCTCGCCGGGGGCCAAAGCGGCGGTCGGCGGGAATCCAGCGAGTCCCATTGACTCGGTCGCCGCTTGATCCAGAAGTGCCGGAGTGCCCGCCGCGTCCTCCACCCGGAAACCAGATGCCCGTATCTCCATGGACACGTCGCCCGCGTTCGTAACGCGGAATCCGACCTGCTTCGGGCAGTCCCCCTCACCCAAAAGCTCCAGCACCGGGTCTTGCGGCGGGCCCAGACAGCCGGCGGCAAAAAGGGCGCCCGTCACCGTGAACACGGCAACAAGCAGACTGGTGGCGCGCACGGCTTGGCCCCGCTAGCAACCAGGGCGCCGCATCCCGGATGAACGTTTGGGCGGACGCGCTGGAATGGAATCGACAATCCAGCTGGGTTCGCGGCCCGCGTGGGGCCCGCCCTAAGACCGCACCATCGACACACTGAGCCCGTCCGAAACGGGGAGCACCGTCGACTTTAGCCGCTGGTTCGAGAAGATCCGCTTCTGGAAGTACTTGATCGCCTCCGTCTCGTCGTCGACGTCGTCGGTGAACACCTTCCCCCGCCAGTACATGTTGTCGGCACAAATGAGGCTCCCCTTGTGGCAAAGCCGCAGCGCCTGCTCCAGGTAGTCCGAGTACTCCTGCTTGTCCGCGTCGATGAACACGAAGTCGTACGCGCGCTCCTCGAGCGTCGGCATGATCTCGAGCGCTCTTCCCTCCAGGACCTTCACCTTCGTGTCCACGTAGGCCTTCTTGAAGTGGTCGCGCGCCACACTCGCGTTGCTCTTGTTGGCCTCGATGGTCTCCAGCAGGCCGCCCTCCGGCATCGCCCGTGCCATCCAGATGCCGCTGTACCCCGAGGCCGTGCCCACCTCCAGTACGCGCTTGGCGCCGGTGACCGCGACCAGCATCGCCAGCACCCGCCCCTCCTCGGGGTTGATGTTCGGGAGGTCGAACTGGCGGCAGTACTTGCGGATCTCTACGAGCGTCGCGTCCTCGTCGCGCGCGAGCCGGTTCACGTAGTCGTTCGCGCGGACGATGTCGATGCCGTGGCCCTCGCTGTACGTGTCCGGGGGCAGCGATTCGGGCATCGTGTGCGCCCCCTCAGAAGAACTCCGCGATGGCGCTCTCGATGTCGATGTCTGAGATGTCCTGCTTCACGATTGGGCCGTCCGCAAGCGCGGGGTGTGTCCCCTCGTAGGTGGGGCGCTCCTCCTCAAAGAACACGCCGATCCCGAGCCGCTCGTGCTCGACCGCACGCATCAGCGCTGCGTCCCGTTCGTGGGGGTCATGCCCCTCGTCCTCCAGCTTGTAGGTGCGGGTCTTGAAGAAGTCGTACGTGTTCACCTTGTTGAAAGTCACACATGGCTGGAGAACATCGACGAGCGCGAACCCGTTGTGCTTGAACGCGCGGACAAACACCTGCTTCATGTGCTTCACGTCCCCCGCGAACGCGCGCGCCACGAACGTCGCGCCCCCCACGATCGCGAGCGCCATCGGGTTCACAGGCACCTCCGTGCTTCCCGTGGGCGTGGACTTCGACATGTACCCGAGGTCCGACGTTGGGGACGTCTGGCCCGTGGTGAGACCGTAGGTCTGGTTGTTGTGGGCGATGACCGCCATCCGCATGTTGCGGCGCATCGCGTGCATGAAGTGGCCCATCCCGATCCCGTAGCCGTCGCCGTCGCCCGTGATCACGATGATGTCGAGTTCGTGGTTGGCCATCCGCACGCCCTGCGCGACCGGGAGCGCGCGGCCGTGGATCGTGTGGAACCCGTAGCACTTGATCCAGTGCGGGAGCTTCGACGAGCAGCCGATGCCTGAGACCACGAGCGTGTTGTGCGGCTCGAGCCCCGCCTCGGCCACCGCGCCCTTGAGGCCGTTCAGGATCGCGAAGTCCCCGCAGCCGGGGCACCAGTCGGGCCTTAGCTCAGTCTTGAGGTCCTTGGCCGTCACCGCCATGGTCAGAGCACCTCCTGGACGCGCGCGAGTATCCACTCGGGGGAGAATGGCCTTCCGTCCCACCGCCTGAAGGAGTGGGCCGGCCGTACGCCGGTGTGCTGGGCAATCATCGCTTCGAGTTGGCCCGTGTAGTTGGCCTCGATGACCGCGATCTTCTTGCATTCTTTCAGCTTCGCGGCCGCGTCGCCGGCCGGGAAGGGGTGCATGTGGACGAAGTGCAGCATGTTGACCTTCAGCTGGTTGCGCTCGAAGTCTCGGAAGGTCTCCAGGACCGGGCCCTTCGTCGACCCGAAGCAGACGAGTGTTAGATCGCCGTCCCGGGGGCCGTATAGCGTTGGTCCTGGCACCTCCTTGGCTACAACATCGAGCTTGCGCATGCGCTTGACCATCATGGCTTCCCGGTTGTCCGCCGCCTCCACGATCTCGCCGGTCTCGTCGTGCTCGTCGGTGGCAACGACAAACATGCCGCCCTTCATCCCGGGCAGCGACCGCTCGGACACACCGTCCTCGTGGTAGCGGAAGCGCTTGAACCAGTCCCCGCCGTCCCTTTCGAACATCTCCTGTGCCTTCGCTTCGTCGATGAGCTTGCCGCGGTCCACCTGGAGGGCCCTCCAGTCGAACGGCTCGAAGGTGCGCGCGCCCTCCCCGATGTACTTGTCCGAGAGGATGATGACCGGCATCTGGAAGCGCTCCGCGAAGTTGAACGCCTTGAACGTCTCAAAGAAGAGCTCCTCCTGGTCGCCGGGCGCGATCACCATCCGCGGGAACTCGCCCTGGGACGCGTGGACCACGAACTGGAGGTCGCCCTGGTCCGTCCATGTGGGCAAGCCGGTGGAGGGGCCGGGCCGTTGCACCTCCATGATCACGAGGGGCACCTCCGCCATCCCGGCCATGCCAAGCGCTTCCACCATCAGCGAGAAACCGCCGCCCGAGGTCGCCACCATCCCGCGGGCGCCGGCGAAGTTGGCGCCGATCGCGAAGTTGACCGCCGCGATCTCGTCCTCCACCTGCTTGGCCACGATCTTGTAGCTGGTCTCGTGGGCGGCCATGAAATGGAGGACCGACGAAGCCGGCGTCATGGGGTACTGCGCGTGGAACTTGGCGCCCGCGCGCAACGCGCCAAGGGCCGCGGCCTCGTTGCCCGGGATGAGGATACGCTTTGGCGCGCCCTCCACCGGCCTGACGTGTGCCGGGCGCAGCTTCGCGTGGTGCTCGCTCACGAAGTCGTACCCCGCGCGTGCCGCCTCCGCGTTCTGGTCGGCCACCTTCGGCTTCCTCGCGAACTGGTCCCGCAGCGACGACTCGAGGTACTCGTAGGGGAAGTCGCACATCGAGAGGGCGGCCCCCAGCGAGACCGTGTTCATCATGATCTTGCCGCCCGCCTTCTCTGCGAGGTCCTCAAGGGGGACCGCCGCCGTGTGCACGTTGCTGCGGCCGACGAGCCCCTCTTTCAGTTTCACCTTCCGGTCGTCGTAGATGATCCCGCCGCCGGGCGTGAGCTCCGGCCAGTGCAGCTGGATCGTCTCCTGGTTGAGCGCGAGCAGCACCTGGATCTTGTCCCAGTGGCTGTAGATGGGTTCGGGGGCCGCGCAGATCTGGTAGCTGTTGTGTCCGCCCCGGATGAGCGAGGGGAATTCGGAGTACGTATGGACGTTGAGCCCGCCGCGCGAGAACGCCTTGCCCAGCGAGGTGCCGGCCGTCAAGATCCCGTATCCGGCCTCTCCGCCGATCTTGATCGACACCCGGTTGTCGCTCATGGGCTGGGTACCCCGGTGTTCAAGTCGGCGTAGGTCTGCTCGACTTATATAAGGTGGCTGAAAACGCCGCCTGGCTCTTGCGCTGGCCGTCGGTGTTTAGCGACGCTCTTCCGGCGACGTTTCCGCGCCGGTCGCAGGCCCGCCCCCGCTGTCCTCTTCCATCCGCTTGGCGACCTCCCGCGCGTAGGCCTTGCGCTGCTCCCGAAGCCGCTCTCCATGCCACAGTGCGATGAGCGCGACGGCTCCGCCCGCGGCAAGGAGGGCTACCAGCAGCCACGTCATTTCGGGCGCGGCCTCCTCGGGCCCCATCGTGAAGTGCAGCGTCCTAGTGTCGTTGAACCGGTTGCCTGCGGCATCGACGAGCGCGGGTCCCACCGTCACGGTCACCTGCCCCTGGGTGGGTGCCTCGGCCGCCGACACGAAGAGCCGCGTCCTGTCGGCCGACCAGACGCGGTCCACCGTGAACGGCGCCTCTATCGTGATCGCGGTCCCCGCACTCGCGGTGTCCACCGGCTCGCTAAAGACGATCTCCGCCGCCCCATCGACCGGTATCACCGCGCCGTCCGTCGGGGCGTCCGCCACGCGCGGCGCCTCGTTGTCCAGGGTCACGGTGGCGGTCGCGATCCGCTCGATGCCTGCAGTGTCCACCACCCGCGCCTGTAGCGTGTTCGGCCCGGACGCCAAGGTGGTGTTGAACTTGTACTGGCCAGGCGTGTTGCCAATCAAATGCCATTCGGCTGATGTCCCCAGCCGCGCATATACCGCCTCGAGCGGCGCGAGGTACCAAACGCCCACAAACGTCACCTTGGGCGTGGAGGCGTTCAGAGGCTCAAGGAAGTGGATCCTGTACTGCACCGCCGGGGACTCTAACGACGAGTTGTTGAGGCCTGGCGCCGCTCCGTAGTCGCCCCCGAGCCCGATGTCGGCCCACGGCGTCCAGTTGCGCTCGCCCGTCCGGCCGCCGAAACGGACCTCGACCGACAACAGCGGCTCGACGTCACCCGAGCCGCCCGACATGACGATGTCGAGTGGCGCCGTCCACCGGTACCTTGCCCCCTCCGGGTACTCGAACACCTTGGACTCGAAGAACGACTCATTCGCTTGACCGCTCGCGTTGGGGAAGACGCCCGTCTCGTCGTGCGACGCGTTCACGAGCGTTCCGCCGTCAAAGTCGTCCTGGACGAATGTGAGCGTCGAGCCCCCTGCCCGGATGACCGCCTGGAGTTGCGGGGTCACCTGAGCGGTCCCGTTGACCGGCACGTCGATGGCCACAAAGAGCGGTCGCTCGAAGATCTCTCCCCCCGGGGCCCCGCCGGCCCCGGCCGCCGCTA
>CBEUCC010000046.1:0-17846 GCA_965541515.1 uncultured Thermoplasmata archaeon | reverse complement strand
GGTGGAGCTCTTTGGGCGCCACGGTCTCACTTGTGAGCGCGTCGGGGAGATCCGGTCCGACCGGACCCTCTCTATTGCGCGGGGCAGCCAGCGGGCCGAGGTGTTCGACTTCAAGCGGGGCGGTGTGACCGGCATCCCGCCCCGCGTACCGTAGGGAGGCCATGAGGTGCCGGTCCCCCCGCTCCAGGCGCGCGCGATCCTGTGGATTCCCGCCGTCGCTTGGGCCGCGATCATCTTCGGCCTCTCCGGACAACCGCAGCCGCCCCAGCCTCCCGGCGCGGAAGGTATCCCGTACATCGACAAGCTCCAGCACATGGTCGAATACGGCATCCTAACGGTCTTGCTGTTGTTCGCAATCAGGCGTTCGCACCGCGAGCCGGGGTGGGCGGCCGCGGCGTACGACCCGCTCATCGCGGTGACCATCGCGGTGGTGTACGGCGCCACCGATGAACTGCACCAGGCGTTTGTCCCCCCGCGGATCGCCGACGCGGGGGACTGGGTGTTCGACTCCCTTGGCGCGATTGTCTTCGGCCTCGGCTTCTCAGCCTACATCACGCCGCGTCCCGAGCCGATAGGAGGTTCGACCCATTCCTTGTCGCTGCCCCAGGGGCGTGTCGCCTACTGGTCCGACGGGGAGGGGCCGGCGATCCTCCACATCCACGGGTGGCGCGGGTCGAAACGCTACTTCGAGGACGCTCCCGCGCGTGTCCCGGGGCACCGGCACATCGCAATCGACCTCCTGGGGTTTGGGGACTCGGACAAGCCCGCGCGCTTCGGCTACGCCCCGGCAGACCAAGCGCGCGTGGCGCGCGCGGCGATGCGCAGGCTCGGCGTCGAGCACGCCACGGTGGTCGGCCACTCCATGGGCGGCGCGGTCGCGCTTGCCCTCTACCGGCTCGACCCGGCCTTCGTCGAGCGGCTGGTTCTTGTGGAGCCCGCCCTCAACCTGGGGTTGCCCCCGCCCTTCCCCGTGACCCTCGCACAGGCCCGTTCGGCAGGACTTGCGGTTTCGCGGATGGGCAAAGGTGACGCCCTGGCTATGGCACGTGCCATCGTGGCCCGGCCAGACGCCCTCGACCAGCGCTTCATCAGGGACGCCATGAAGGCGCCGTTCCACGCGTCGGCCGCGTCGCTCACGCGCCTTGCGATGGACAGCGGCGCCCTGGTAGCCCCCGCGCCCGACGTCCCCCTGCTCCTTCTTTTCGGCGACCCGGCCTTCCAGGTGCGTGCGGCCTACGCGGAGCACCTCGCGTCCCAGCTTGGCGGGGTCACCGTGCACCACGTGGCAAACACAAGTCACTGCCCCATGATTGAAGATCCTGACACATTCTGGGGACTCGTACGTGATTTCGTGGCCGGGGCGGGCCAAGCCGACGGGGCCGACCCATGAAGTACCTGCTCGCATCAGACGCGCATTCCAACCTGGAGGCGTTGGAGGCGGTACTCGAGTCGACGGATTTCGACCGCCTGGTGTTCCTCGGCGACGCTGTGGACTACGGACCCGACCCCGAGGCGGTCGTCGACATCCTCAAGGCCGCGGCCAAGGACCGCGCCACCCTCGTCCGGGGGAACCATGACGAGGCCGCCGCGGCCGACGCGGACGAATTCGACCGACCGTGGTGGTCGAAGACCGCCGTGAAGACTCTCGAGTACACCTGGTCGCGGCTATCCAAGTCCGACCGCGTTTTCCTCGGTTCGCTGCCGCTCACCGCTGAGGTTGACCTCGGGGCCGGAGGCCGGGCGCTCGCGTGCCACGGGTCGCCGACGAGCAACCTAGAGTACCTGTGGCCGGACTCCGACAACGAACGGGTCATTGGCCAGCTCGGCGAAGGGGCCAAGGCGTACGATTCGGTCTGGCTCGGCCATACGCACCTCCCCTTCGACCGCCACCTGGGGTCGCTCCGGCTCGTCAACCCGGGCTCGGTCGGCCAGCCCCGCGACGGCGACTGGCGCGCATCGTGCGCGACCTTCGACACCGACACGGCATCCCTCAACTTCTTGCGCGTCGAGTACGACCTCGACGCGACGGCCCGGAAGATCCGCGACCGCGGGATGCCGCTTGCCGACCGCCTCGTTTCGATCCTCCAGGACGGCGGCGGTTTCCGCGGCGGGGCAATTCGGTGAGCGACACCTGCCGGGGGGTGTCGCGCGGCTTCTCGAAGAGGAACACGTACTCATGCTTGAAGATGTAGAAGTTGCCTGCGATCGCGCGGCGATCCCACAGCCGCTCGGTGCCGCGCTTCGCGCGGTTCCCCTCGATGTTCTTGACGACAACAGACTTGAGCCGGAACCCACACCGCTCCGCGCGCTGCATCGTCTTGAAGCCCAGCGGCACCCACCGGCCCCGCTCGTACTTGTCGCCGATGACAACGACGAGAAACCGCCCCGGGTCGAGTAGGTCCCAGGACATGCGCAGTACCGCCTCCATCCGCCGCAGGAACTCTTCGACGCTCGCCGCCGCCGAGAGGTCGCCCGGGAGGCCCGAGAACGGCACGATGTCATGGTAGGGTGGGTGGAGCAGGACCAGTTGCGAACCGCTCTTCCCGATCACCCGCATCTGGCGCCGAATCGCCTTGGACGTTGCGGGCAGGGAGGAGTCGCCGACGAGGAGCACCGAGTGTGGCCCCTCGTGTCCGCCCTCGCGGTCGAGCGCCTCGCGTGCGGCCTCCGCGACCGCCGGGTCGAGCTCGACGCCGATGCACAGGCGGTTCAGTCGGCGCGCCTCGATGAGCGTCGTGCCAAGCCCCGCGAATAGGTCCAAGACCAGCTCTCCGGGTTTGGAGAACCGTCGGATCAGCTGATTTGGGATCTGCGGGATGAAGTTCCCGTGGTAGTCCGCGGAGTGTGCGCCCGTCGCGTCGCGCCGCGGGAAGATCCAGAGCGACTGCGTGAGGATGTCCTCGTGCTCTTTCCACCGGCGCAGGTTGATGTCCGAGACCCCGGAGTGGGCGGGCTCCTTGAGCGAGCGTGTCAGCGTCCGCAGGTAGTGCCGGTATCGGTCCTCCGAGCGTGCCTCGACCGCCTGTTTGATCTCCTTCTCGAAGACCGCCTGGGTCACGAGGATGTGCGGTCGGCCTTGGGTCCGGAAGCCCTGCAGTTCGCCCGCGAGCTTGCCCAGCCGCGCGCGTCCCCCTTTCCATGAGAGGTCGGAAACTTGCTCGAGCTCGCCAAGCAGCCGCTCAGGGTCGAGGCGTTTGTGGGCGGCAGGCTCTGGCGCGCGGCCCATGCGGGCAGATGTTGGCGGCGCGGGATAACCGTTGCGCGGGCCGCCTCACATCGAGGCGTCCATCACGCCGTCGAGGAAGCTCCAGTATCCATCGGCCACACGCGTGGCCGCTTCAAGGGCCTCCTCGCGTGCCTCTCGTCCCTTCGTCCATGCCTGGTAGAACGGGTGGTTGGCGACGGAGCGCTTGGCAATGATGGCCTTCAGGTCGCGGACGAGCTTGGGTTGGGACTGCGCCATGGGTTTTCCCCCGGCGGGGGAGACGCTGCGCGTATTCAAATGTTCGCCGCTTCCCCCGCAGCTTCACTTGCAAGGGGACTGTGCCCCCCGCCAGGTGTAGGCTCAACCTCACTCGAGGTTGATGTACGACCACCCTTCACCGTGCTCGGGGGGCGGCAGCTTCTCCACATACTGCTTGAACGACTCGAGGTCGGGCTGCACGGCGGCCGCGTAGGCTTGGGCCGCCGCCTTGCGCGAGAAAGACGCCGCGAACCCGAGTCTTCGCTCGGGCAGGACCTCCCCCGAGAAGACGACGCGCGCCTTGTTCTCGTCCCCGACGGGTTGGATGATGTCCCAGAGCTGGGAGCCTTTCTCGTAGCCCTCCTCCACGCGCCAGTCGATGCGGCCGACTGGGTGGAGCGCGCCTTTCATCTTGCGGCGGATCTCGCCGCCCCCGGCCGGCAACTGGCGGACGTGCTCGATGGTGAGATGCATGCCCGACTTGCCCACGACCCGCGCCTCGCGGCAGCCCGGCTCCCACTTGGGCCGGTGCGTCTTCGGGTCGGAGAGGACCGCCCAGCAGGCGTCGACCGACGCGTCGATGACCGTCTCCGTCTCGAACCTGAACGACTTGACCATGTCCTGCCCCCGGCTAACCGCGCGGGTACAAAGGGCTTTCGATGGGTTCAGCTCTCACCCGATGTCTGCTGCCGACCACCCACCGAAGGCGCCGGGATGGCTCCACCGGCTGTGGGGTCAGCGCCGGTGCCGGCCGATGGTGTCGTTGGTGGCGCGGGGGTATCCTGCGCGGGCGCCGCGACAGGCGGCGGCGCCACCGCGGGAGGCGCCGTGGCCGGCGCAGGTGCCGGGCGCGGTGGCCTGCGGGCCATCGAAACCCCTACGAGGATGAAGGCCCCGGCGATGAGGGATATCACCCAACCCCACGACGGGCCCCAGCCGACGGTGATGCTTGAGAAGCTGGTGTTTTGGCCGAGGAAGCTACGCTCCCAGTTGTCGTCGCCCGAAAAAGGCAAGAAGCCGATGTCGTCGGCCGCAAGCGCACCCGGGAGGGTTACCGCAAGTGCGACGGGCGCCACGATCAGCAGGACCCCAGACAGCGCGGCCAGGGCCACGCGCGTGTCCCGTTTGACCACGCCGCGCGCGATCATCACGGCGGTGAACGCCCCCAGTAGGAGGGCGGCCCCCACCATGGCAAGAGCGAGGTTGAAAGCGCCGGCCACGGAGGCGCACCGGCAGGCAACCGAGTCATACGGGACGACCGCAAAGTAGCCTTCCGGATCGTGCGTCACCATGGAGGTCGTCGTGAAGTCAATGATGGGGTCGTGCGCACCGCTGCGGAACACGTCGATAGCGAACCAAGGACCGAAGAGGGACATCACGCCAAAGACGAGCCCGATGACGACGAGCGTCGTCGCCCGGTTCGAACGCGCAATCCGAATCCAAGTCCCGAGGTCAAGCCAGGCAGCCGTCTCCGACATCCCCCCACCGGACGGTGGTCGGCGTCGTGCCTTAATAAGATTCGCGATGCCAGGCCCGAGCGCCGGAGCGTTATGCGCCGCGGGGCGCCCCGCTAGCTCGCCTTTGGCGGTCCACGCCATGCGCGCAGGGTCTCTACGAGGAGACGCACGCCCGTGGCCGTCGTCCCCTTCGGCTGCCAGGGGTGCTTGATCTCCCCGCGCCCCCGGTCGGTCCACGCGGTCGAGGCGATGTCGATGTGGGCCCAGGGGTACGGTCCGACGAACTTCTGGAGGAAACGCGCAGCCGTCCCGGCCCCCGCGGGAGCCCCCCCTGCGTTCTTCCAGTCGGCAATCGGCGACTCGATGAGCTCATCGTACCAGTCGAAGAGGGGCATGCGCCACAGGCTGTCCTGGGTACGCTCCCCTGCTGCTTTGATGCGGCCTGCGAGTTCCTCGGAGTTCGAGAAGACGCCACTCGTGCGCGGCCCGAGGGCGACTAGGATCGACCCGGTGAGTGTGGCCACGTCGATGACCGCCTGGGGCTTGAAGCTCTGCGCGTGCGAGAGGCCGTCGGCCAGGACCACGCGGCCCTCGGCGTCCGAGTTGACCACCTCGATTGTCACGCCGTTCGAGGCGCGCACGACGTCCGACGGTTTGTAGGCGCTGCCGGACGGCATGTTCTCGGCCAGGCACGCGATCGCGACGAGGTTGATGGGCAACTTGAGGGCGCCCGCACAGGCGGCCGCGCACATGACGGACGCGGCGCCGGTCATGTCCCACTTCATGTGCCACATGGGGTAGGTGCCAAACGTCGGCTTGATCGAGATCCCGCCGGTGTCCATGGTGATGCCCTTGCCCACGAGCACCAACGGGCGGCCGCCGGGTTTCCCGCCGTCCCACCGGGCGACCACCATCCGGGGTGGGTTGACAGAACCCTGGCCCACGGCCAGCAGTGCGTCCATCTTGCGTCTGGCGAGCTGTTTCTCGTCGAGCACCTCCACCTTGAGCCGGCCCGCGCGCGCAACCGCTGCGATCATGTCGGCAAGCCGCGCGGGAGGCTTCTCGTTGCTGGGGAGCGACGTGAGCATCCGTCCGGCGTTGGTGAAGCGCCCGATCTCCACCCCGCGCCGCGCCCCCCGCCGTGCGGCCGTAAGGCCCGCGCGGTCCGCGAGCCAGAACGTGACCTCGACGGTCGCCCTCCGGCGCTCGGGGTCGGGCGCCTTGAAGTCCGTGATGTTGAAGAGCGCGAGCTCGACCCCTTCGGCCATGGCCTCAATCGCAGTGTCGAGCGAGGGCCCGATGTTCGGCGGGACGTCGAGGGCGATCCGCCTTACGGCCCGGTCGTCCAGCGCGAGGGCGGCCCTGGCGGCGTAGTCGCGCAGCGTGGACGCGGTGACGGATTCGCGCTTGCCAAGACCGAGGACGAGAAGGCGCGGCGCCGGGAGTTTTCCAAGCGTCCGGACGAGCACCTCGTCCTTGGGCCGCCCCGCGAAGTCCTTCGAAGCTGCGAGGTGCTTGAGCACGACCTGCGCACGACCGCGGTCGAACCCCACATCGCCCTTCTTCCTTCCCTGGAAAGCCGCCACGACCACCGCGTCTGCGGGCGCCCGGGCGGCGTCGCCAACGGCCACCGATACGCGGGCGGGCCGCAGTTTGGTCTTGTATTCGTCGAGCACGGGACTGAACCTCCCCGTTGAGAAGCCGCCCACGGCCTATCAACGTTCGGGGAAGACGCTAGGCCACACCAGAGCCCTGCCAAGTAGCGGTTCGAACCCCACGCCTATGAGGTGGGCCGCCTAAGGTGCGTTCACCCCGGCGGCCTGTCGGGCGGGGGTTCCTCCCCGCGCCTTGCGGCCTCTCCGATTTCCTTCTGGCGCCTTCGCAGGTGGCCGATGCGCGGGGCCGGCACATCGAGTTCGTAGGCGGGGTCGAACCGCCGCGCGCGCGCCTCCTCGGGGTCGAGGGGCGCCAGGCCCACGCGCACCCTCCGCTTCTGGTCGGCCTCGAACCACTGTTCGAAGTCCTTGTGGCGGAGGGACCCCACGCGGAACCGGTCGTCCAAGTCACGTATGGCCGCGCGTTTGCCTGCGGTTTCGCGCGCCCACCGGCGCGAACGCACCAGGGTGCGCGCGATCAGGGCTAGTAGGACAGCGATTGCGATGAGCGCCGCAAGGCCCCCCGCCTCGACCTCTCCGAAGGCCATGGGCGTGGCTAGTGCCTGTCGATGCAAGAAGGTTTGCCGTCCGCCCCCACAGGGCGCGACCTAGCCCATCGCGCGCCAGAGCGGCCCCGTCCAAGCCGCCCGCAGGTCTTCCACCGGGACGTCAACCGCGGCGCCAGCTCCGCGCTGCACCAGGAGCGCCTCTCCCCCGACGGAACCGATCCGGCGCACCGGAACGGGCGCCATGACCTTCTCGAAAGTCTTGGCGCGGCGGCGCTCGACCTCGACTACCCACCGTGACGGGCTCTCGGTGAAGAGCCCGACGTCCCAGCGGAGGTTGCCGCGGACCGCATTTGCGTCGAGCGTCGCGCCGATGCCCCCACCGATCGTCATCTCGGCTACGGCGGCCCCAACCCCGCCATCCGAGACATCGTGCGCGGCCGCGAGCATGCCACGAGAGGCGGCAAGTACCATGTTCTCGGCGCCGAGGCGGAGCAGGCCCGTGTCGCAGTCGGGGACCTGACCGCCGGCCGCCCCGACTAGGCGGTAGTAGAGCGACGCGCCCATCTGGTCCTTGCCGCCGCCCACGAGGTAAAGCGGGTTGCCCTTCCGTTTGAGGTCGCTCGTCACGGCTCGGCGAACATAGGGCACCGTCCCGATCCCGACGACCGTGGCCGTCGGGGGGACTGTTGCGAATTCGGCCTCATTGTAGAACGAGACGTTCCCGGAAGGGATCGGGAGGTGGAGCGCGCGGCAGACCTCAGCCATCCCGCGGACGACTTCGGCGAATTCGCCCATCCGCTCCGGCTGTTCGGGGTTACCGAAGTTGAGGCAGTCCGTGAGCGCAAGCGGGCGCGCACCGACCGCGACCAGGTTCCGCACGACCTCGTCCACGACGAGCTTCCCCCCGCAGTAAGGGTCGGCTTCCGAGACCTCGGGCGCAGTCGCAGTTGCAATGGCCAGGGCCCGCGCGTCATCCTCGAGCGGCTTGATGACCGCCGCGTCCGAGGGCCCCTCGGCGAACGGTACGCCGACGAAGGGCTTCACCACCGTACGCGCGCGCACGTCGAAGTCGTACTGCCGCACGATCCACTCGCGCGAGCACACGTTCGGGTGGCTGAGCATCCTGAGCAGCAGCTTGTTGCCGTCCTCCACCGACGCGGGCGGTTGGGGCCGCCGCTCGCGGGCCTTGCGCCGGACCGACCGCTGCGGCCGGTGGTAGACAGGCCCACCGGTGTACCACTCGAGGTCGAGGTCGAGCACCACCGCGCCCCTGAACGTCACCTGCACGCGGTCTCCCGGCACGGCCTGCCCCACCACCGACGCCTCCACGTCCCAGTCCTGGAGAATGTCCCGGAGCGCCTCGAGGTCATCAGGCCGGACCGCGAGCATCATGCGCTCCTGGCTCTCGGAGACCCAGATCTCCCACGGGTCGAGCCCCTCCTCTTTGAGCGGCACCTGGTCTAGGCTCACCACCGCGCCCAAGCCCGCCGCGAGCGCCATCTCTCCGCACACGCAGGACAGGCCGCCGCCGCCAAGGTCCTTCATGCCGGTGAGGAGCCCCCGGTCAACCGCTTCGAGGACCGCGTGGATGAGGGGTTCCTTCGTGATCGGGTCCCCCAGCTGGACCGCGCCGCGGTCCTCGTCCTCGGAGGTCCGGCGCAGGGTGGTTGAAGCGAAGGTCACGCCGTGGATCCCGTCGCGCCCCGTGCGCCCGCCCACGAGTACGAGCAGGTCATCCACCCCGCCCACGGCCGACCGCACGATGTGGTCGCGCGCAACGAGCCCGACGCACCCCACGTTGACGAGGCAGTTGGTCGTGTACCCGCGGTGGAACACGACGCCCCCCGAGACCGTGGGCACGCCCACGCGGTTGCCGTAGTCGCGGATCCCCGCGACGACGCCTCGCAGCAGGTACTTCGGGTGCTTTGTCCCGGCCGGCACCTGGTCGTCCGGCAGGTCGAGCGGTCCGAAGAAGAGCGGGTCGATGAGCGCGATCGGCTGGGCCCCCATGCAGAGGATGTCCCGCAGGATGCCGCCGATTCCCGTCGCCGCACCGCCGTACGGGTCGAGGGCGGAGGGGTGGTTGTGTGACTCCACGCGCAGCGCCACCGCCCAGTCGTCGTTGAATGCCACGACCCCGGCGTCTTCCTTCGACAGGACGGCCGGCGTGTCCAACCCCGCGAAGTGCTCCTTGAGGATTGCCTTCGACGACTTGTAGCAGGAGTGCTCGGACCAGGCCTGCCCGATCCCTTGCATCTCCACGTCCGTCGGGTTGCGCCCCTCCGCCTCGAAGTGCCCGCGCACCTCGCGCATCTCCTCTAGCGAGAGGCCCGTCCGCATCTCCGAGGCAATGCGCCTCAGGTCGCCGTCCGTGGCGTCGCGCAGGTTGATGTCCACGAGGGGGAACGGCACATTGCGCCGGACGAAGTAACCCACGTGGAGCCCCCCCGCGGCCCGGACCTACCTGACGATCCGGATCGTGTAGCGGTTGACCACGGGGTTGGCCAGGAGCTTCCGGCACATGAGCGCCACGTCGCGCTCCGCCTCCTCGCGGTCTTCCTGTTCCAGGTGGATGCGGTAGGTCTTGACGGACTGGACATCCCGCACGTCGGTGAACCCCAGGGTGAGGAGCGTCTTCTTGATGTTGGCGCCCTCGGGGTCGGCGACCCCTCTCTTGAGTTCGACGCGAACCTCGGCGACGACCACGGCCCGCACCCCGCCCCGCGCCCCGACCAACCGGTTCGGCCGCTATAAAGGCCACGGGGATGACTCCCTGGATGTGGGGACAGGGAGGTTTGGATGCTGCTTGCGCGCCCATCCATATCGCCAAATAGCGCGCCGGTCGTGACATCGGGTATGGAAAACGGGGACCTCTTCTCCGCGGTCGCCGACCGAAACCGGCGCCGGATCCTGGAACTGCTCGGTGAGGGCGAGAAGACGGTCGGGGACTTGGTGCGGGCACTTCGGCTGCGCCAGCCACTCGTTTCGCACCACCTGAAGGTCCTGCGGGGCCTCGGGCTCGTCGACGGGCGCAGGGAGGGGCGCCACCGCATCTACCGGGTCGCAAACGCGGCCGTCGCCCGGAAACTGAAGGGGCTCGAGGCGGCGGCCACTGCGCTCCTCGAGGCGGCAGACCCCGGAGACGTCCGGTGAATGGGACGGCCGCGGGTCAGAACCCCACGGCCGTGAGCACCACGAACGATGCGCCCCCGAAGAGCGCCGCCATAGGGATCGTGAGTATCCACGCGAGCGTAATCTTGCGCGTGACGCCCCATCGGACGGCCGAAAGCCGGCGGGTGGCGCCCACTCCCATGATGGCGCCCGAGATTACCTGCGTTGTGGACACAGGCATCCCGAACGCCGCTGTCGATGCCAGCACCAAGCCGCCCGCCGTCTCGGCGCCGAAGCCCTGGTAAGGCCGGAGCTTTGTGATCCGCGTGGCCATCGTCCGCACGATCCGCCACCCGCCGAAAAATGTCCCGAGCGAGATCATGATGTGTGCGGACAGCATGACCCACAGGGGGACGTCGGAGTTCGGTTCGAGCATGGAGTTTGCCACGAGCAGGGCCACGATGATGCCCATCGTCTTCTGCGCGTCGTTCGTGCCGTGGGTCACGCTGTAGAAAAAGGACGACGCGATCTGCAATTTTCGCGACCAGAAGTTGATGCGGACGGGCGCGCTGTTCCTGATCAGGCGCATGATGGTCAACGTGAACAGGAGGGCGAAGAAGAACGCGATGATCGGCGACGTGACCATCGGGATGAGGACCTTCTGCACGACGCCATCGCCATTCACGGCGCTCCACCCGACCGCGACGACGGCAGCGCCGACGAACCCCCCGATCAGGGCGTGGCTCGAGGAGGTCGGCAGCCCCCGCAGCCATGTGATTAGGTCCCACGCGATCGCTCCGATCAGCGCGGCAAGGATGAGCGCGATGGGGTTCAAGGCCACCGCCGCGGGGTCGACGATCCCTGTGGCGACGGTCCGGGCCACCTCCGTCCCGAGCAGGATCCCTAGGAAGTTCCCGACGGCAGCCATCGTGACGGCTTGGATCGGCCGCAGCACCCGCGTGGCGATGATCGTTGAGATCGCGTTCGCGGAGTCGTGGAAGCCGTTGATGAAGTCGAAGATGAGGGCTACGCTGACGGTCGCCCAGATGAGGAGCTCGGGGACGACCATCGTTTTCCCCCGCTCTCTCGCTACAGGAAATGCGGTCCTGCAGGCTAGCGGTTCTTCATCACAATGTCGGCAAGGACGTCCGAAGCGTCCTCACACCGGTCGGTCGCGGCCTCCAAGAATTCGTAGACCTCCTTGAGCTTCATGATCTGCTTCACGTCGTCGAGCTCAAAGGCGTCCATCAGGGCCTGTTCCAGGAGGTCGTCGGCGTCGTTCTCAAGGCGATTGATTTGTTCGTGCTTCACCCGAATCGTTGCAACGTCCATCCGCCGGAGGGTGCGGACACCCTCGTCAACTACGCTCACCTGCTCGTGGAGCACCTCGGCCATTTGCTTGGCGTACTTTGGCGGCTCCTGCAGCTTGTACATCCGCATGCGCTTGGCGCTCGCGTCAATGTAGTCGATAATATCGTCTACACTACTTGCCAGGCGCGAGATGTCCTCGTGGTCGAAAGGGGTAAGGAATGACGTGTTGAGTTGAATGGACATCTCATGGACCAGCAGGTCGCCCGCGTGCTCGACGTCCTCGATCTCGCGGCCTATTTCATGGATCGACCCGAAATCATCGAACAGTTTGAGGAGGAGTTCTGAGCCCTTGACGACGTTGGCCGACTGGCGATCTAGTAGGTCGAAGAACCGCCCCTCCCGCGGGATGATCCACTCGCGCATTCCCATGCGTTTCGCCGTGGGGCCATCCTGATTCGGGTATTAGAGGAATACGGAGGCGCGGCTCGGCAACTGCCGCTGGCCTGTCCTTAGCTCACGGGGCCTTGCTCGATCTGCACGCGAGCGCCGAAGATGTCGGAGTTGGGCTGCGACGCCGTCCCGTGGCGTGTGTCGGCCCACGCCAGCGCGCAGTACGTGTCGCTCGTGCCGATCCCGATGTAGTCGCCGATGAGGTGACTCTCGCCCGAGAGGAACGACGTCCCCCCGTGATCGCCGTTGAACGGCGGTCCCACCCCGAAGTCGGTCCAGTTCTGGCCGCCGTCTGTCGAGATCGCAAAATACGGCCGTACGAGCGTGTTGTTCGGGTCGTCGCGGCGGTCGTACCATATCATGACCACGTAGCCCTGCGGCGTTACCGCGATGTCCGGCATGAACTGGTCCGTCCCGTCGCCAAGTACGTTCGTGTTCACGCGCCTTTCTTGGCTCCACGTGTTCCCGCCGTCACGCGAGATCGTGAGGTAGATGTCGGTGTCGTCGTTGCGGTAGTCGTTCCACGCGACATAAAGCGAGCCCTGGTACTGCGAGTAACCCGTATCAACCGCGCCCTGCGGGAGGAGTGCCGTCCGGTAGTTCGCGTTGGGTAGGGGCGAGGGCGGCTCGTTGGCCGTGGCGATGTCGACCGGGTCGGAGAACGTCCCGCCGTGGTCCGTCGAGCGCACATAGCGCACTTGGCTCGTCTGGAAGTCTACCCACGTGATGTGCAGGATTCCGTCGGCCGTAACCATCGGATAGGCGCCCTGCACCTGGAATTCGCCCGTGGTGGCGTTTGAGATGATCCGCGGGGCCGACCAGGTGAGGCCGCCGTTGGTCGAGCGCGAGAAGACCATCTCGCCGACGAGCGCCGCATTGAACCGCACCCAAACGACGTAGACGTAGTCGTTCGTCGGGTCCACCGTGACCCACTCCTTGTCGTGGAAGCTGAACTTGGAGATCGCGCGGGCGACGACGACGACTTGCGCGTACGTCTCGCCGCCGTCGGCGGACTTGGCCACGAAGATGATCGAGTCGCGGCCGGGGTTGGGCCCGGGGATGGGCGCCACCGTGAAGGCGATCCCCGCCAGGTAGACGTTGCCACGCGTGTCGAAGGCAAGGGCCGGGTCGCCCGACGCGCCCATCCCTGAGAGCGTGGTGATAGCGCGGCTCCCCGGGTACCCGGGCAGCAGGTTCTGGCCCCATGTATGACCACCGTCGCGCGACCAGTAGTAGCCAACCCAATGGGCGCCGGAGGGTTGCGCGTAGTCGTTGGCCGCGGCCACGACGTTGTTGGGGTCGACCGGGTTGATTTGGAGGTCAACCTCGTTGACCTGCGCAGGCCCCGGCCGGATCTCCTGGTTGCAGTCGGGGTCGCAGATGACCTTCGGCAGGCCCCCTGGCAGCGGTGAGGTCGGCTCATCGTTCCCGGGCGGCACCGCCGTAAACGTGACCGTCACGCTCGTTGCGATGAGGAGGAGCGCCACGATGGCCGCTCCCCACAAGGGTTTCGCGCGCAGCAGCTTGCGCAGCGGGCGCGTCCCGCGGGCCGTGGAGTGGATCGCACGCTCGACGAGGCCGGGCACGCCGCCCACTATCGGGCGGCCGACTATAAAACCGAACGAACGCGTGCGCCCCGAAGGTCTAAGCCGGGGCGGGCGTTGTTGGGGCTCCATGGGAGCGCGGGTGACCATCACGTTGCGGTTCGAGGACGCGGCGACCGCGGCCGCGGTGGACGCCGCGACGAGCCCGGACAACCCCGCTTCGCACGTGCGCCAGACGCGGGCCGGCCACGCCTTGTATTTCGAGGCGTGGGGGCCGAGCGTCTCGTCCGTGCGGGAGAGCGCGGATGACTTCCTGCGGTGTGCCACGTCGGGGCTCAAGGCGGCGACGCTAGCGACGGGGCGCCCACGACCAGGGACGCGGTCATGAACCTCCGGGGTGTGGCCGGCCGCAGAAGCGATCCCCGGGCATCGCGGGGCGGCCTCAGGCGGTCGACGTGGGAGATCGGTTTTTCCCCCTTCCCCGCGTTAGCCCACCGTGAGCGGCCGGCTCTCAACGGGGTGCAAGCCCCTCGACGACCTCCTAAGGGGGGGCGTCGAGCGGGGCACGATCACGGAGTTCTTCGGGGAGGGCGGTTCCGGGAAGAGCAACATCGTCCTCGTGCTCGCGGCGAACGTCGCGCGCGACGGGAAGAAGGCCGTCGTCATCGACACCGAGGGGATCTCGCTCGAGCGCCTCTTCCAGGTGGCCGGCGGGGAGAAGGACCGCCAGGGCGCCGAGCGGCTGATGCGCAGCATCTTCATCTTCGACGCAGCCGACCTCGACGAGCAGGAGGAGGCCGTCAACAAGGCGATCGTTCTGGCCGAGCAGCGCCAGGACGTGGACCTCATTGTCGTCGACTCGGCGACCTCGCACTACCGGCGCTACCTCGGGACCGAGGAGGAGACCCGCGCCCGGCAGCGCCTCGGCCTCATCGTCACGCGCCTACTGCGCTGCGCGCGGATGCGCAAGATCCCAGTCATCATCACGAACCAGGTGTACACCGACATCGAGGCGGGGCGGCACGTGCCGATCGGCGGGCACCACCTCGGCCACAGCTCCAAGGCGATCATCCGCCTTGACCGGCTCGGCCCCAGTCGGCGCCGCGCAACGCTCGAGAAACACCGCTCGATCGGCGAAGGCGAATCGGCGGAATTTTCTCTCACCGCTGAAGGCATCGAATAGCCGGCCGCTCCGACCCTTGATATACCCCCGCGGGCCTAGGCCGCGCTGTGTCAACGGAAGTGGGCCTGCTCTATCAGGTGAAGAACGCTGACGACATTCAGCAGTATGTCCGCCACTGCCTGACGCGCGGGCACGTCCTCTGGGGGACGGACTTTGCGATGGACACGAAGGGGGTGCGCTACCCGCTCGTGGTCTACCTGCACAACCCGAACCGAGCGGGGTCCGCCGAGCCGGGCGTGCAGGCCTACGGGGTGGCAAGTCGTGTTTCCAGCGGTGCAACGGCCACCCCCCCGGGCAACCCCGACCTGGTCCCCCAACACCTGCGGACCGAGGAGCACCTGACGTGGTTCAGCTTCGACCAGATCCTCAACATCAGCCCCTCGGTCTCGCACACCGAGTTCTACACACTGGACGGCAAGCACGTGGAGATTGTGCTGCCCAACCAGTCGCTCATCCTGGGGCCGCCCTACCCCATCAAGCACCCTGCCAAGTGAAGGCAAGGCGCAAGAGGCCCGCCGGAGATGGCCGTCCATGGAGCGGCTGCGCTTCCGTGGACTCGAACTCGAGGCGTTCGTCCACGCCACCGAATCGAGGGAGAAAGTGGAACAGGCCCTGCTGCGGGTCGCGCCGGGGGCGCGCGTCGAGCGCGAGGCGCGCAGCGGGCACTTCGGCCAGCCGCTGCTCATCCTCCGGGCGCGGCTGCGCGAGGTTGGTGACGTCGAGTCGGTCGTCGGGCGGTTGGGGGCGGCGGCAGGACCGGACCTTGCCGACACCGCGTCGCGGCGCATCGACGACCAGTTGCGACTCTACGTGCGACTCGACAAGCAGCGCGCCGCGGCCGGCGAGATAGTGCTGTCGTCGCAGCCCGTAAACGACGTCATCAAGCTCACGGCCAAGATCCACGCGCCGGGCAAGGGGCGGGCCGCGGTCATCGCGGAATTCCGCAAGCGGTTCGGGGGCGCGGCCGACGGGCCAGCAAGCCAGGAGGAGTAGGCGTCCCCTGCGCAAAAACACATAACCCCCCGCACCCCATCTGCGCGCCAGTTGGGCGCCCGGCCGCAAGCGGCGTGGCTCCGGTGAGTGGGGGTGGAAGCGACGGGATTCCTGAGTAAGCTCTTCGGCAAGAAGAAGGCGCAGGCGCCGCCCCAGCCGGCTGCACCCCCTCGCCAGGGGGCCGCACCGCCCCCGCAGGCCGTCCCCGCGCGCCCCACGCAGCAGCCGGTCCAACGGCCCGCGCCTGCCTCCGCGCGCCCGGCGGCGCCGCCACCGGCACCGCCAAAGCCCGCAGCCCCCGCGAAACCGGCCACGCCGGTCCAGGCGCAGGCCCCTGCCGCCCCGGCCGCCCCTGCCGCCCCGGCCGCCCCTGCCGCCCCGGCCGCCCCGGCCGCCCCCGCCAAGAAGGTGGGCGGCGATGTCCCGTGGATGACGGCCTCCGACTACGAGCACAAGAAGGCGGAGGCGAAGAAGGCAGCGCCCGCCGCGTCGTCGATCCCCTCGGTCATCACGGGCAAGCTAGAAGTCAGCCCGGCGTCCGAGTTCTACCAGGGGTTCGTGCGCTTCACGGTGAGTGTAGCCAACGGGATGAACGTGCCCGCCGGCCGCACACAGGTCATCCTCGACTACAACGAGGACATCCTGCGCCTGCAGCGCATCGAGCCCGTGAATTTGCGCGCGGCAGGTTCGCGGGTGCTCCTCGGGGACCTGAAACCCGGCGACAACCGGCAACTCGTCTACTACCTGGACCCGCAGATATGCACGGAGTCCCTCGTCGACGGGGTGGTGCAATACCGCCTTCCCGACGGCAAGACGAAGGCCATCACCATGAAGCCGCTCAAAGCCGAGGTCGTGTGTCCGCTCTTCTTCACCAAGGAGGTCGCAAGCTCCGCCCTGCTCAAGCGCCTCGTCGAGAACGAATTGAAGGTGCGCGACTCCAAGGTCTACCACACCACGCTCGCGCAGGGGATACAGCACGGGAAGGTCTACGACATCGCGAAGAGCGCGGTGGCGGCCCATGACGTGAAAGAGGTGCGGGAGTTCCTCAAGTACAACCCCTACGCGGCCGAGTGCTGGTTCTACGGAGAGACGAAGGTGAAGGGCTACAAGATCGTGATTCGTGCGGCTGTCCGGGAGCGGGAGAATGTGGTCGAGCTCTTTGCGGCCTCGACGGAGGCCAAGGCGGTAACGGGCCTCCTGGCGGAGCTCAACCGGCAGCTGGTCACCGACCTGGAGTCGAAGCTGCCCGGCACATCGGTCGAGCAGGTGTTGGACAACACGTTCAAGGAGCGCGTGCAGGCCCAGGCGCAGACGGCTCGGCTCTCGGTCGACGAGATCGGCGCCGGCGAGACCGAAATATAGCCGCGTGTTTGGCGTTGCGGCGAGCCGGGGGCCCAACGGTGGTACGCTCAGGGGTTGCCCCCGAGCACAAGGAGGGCGCGGCGATCCGGCTGCGCCTGGAGGTCGGTATCTCCCACGCCGAAGCGGTCGAGCTGGTGCACGCCGGCTACCTCACCGCGGCCGAGGTCGCCGCGGCCGATGACGAGGAGTTCATCCGAGCCGTACGCCTGCCGCGGTCGCGGGCAGTCTCCGTGCTGGCAACCGCTCGTGCACCGGGGTCGCAGGCGTCCGGGCCGGGCGAGCGCCCGCGGCGCCTGCACGAGCAGCCGGTCGCTCCGGTCGTTGCGCGGGCGACGAAGCCCGTCCGACGCGCGGTGGTCAAGGTGTTGGGGGAGCCGGCGCCCCAGCCTACTGCACCGACCGGCCCCAAACCCGCGCCGCCCCACGCCGGGCACGACGACGAGCGGCGCCGGAGGTTGCGTGACGAGGCCCAAGCGGTCGAGCGTGACTTGGAGGCTGCCCTTGATGAGGGCGACGACGACAACGACGCCGACGACGACACCGACGACGACTAGTCCGGCCCACCGGGTGCCTTCTCGAACTGCGAGAGCGTGGCGCTTCGCGCAGGGACCGCGCGCGGCCAATCGACCGACATCGCAACGCCCTGCCCGTCGACTTGGATGACGGACTCTGGCCGCCCCGCATCTGCGGCGGTGCGAAGCTCAACGCGCCGAATCCACCCCTCGCGGCCATCCGTACCGGGGCCGCGCGTCCGCCTGTCCTGGAGGATGATCCCATCTACGAGCCGGATAGAGAGGTCCCCGTCATC
>CBEUCC010000045.1:0-18035 GCA_965541515.1 uncultured Thermoplasmata archaeon | reverse complement strand
GCCGACGGGCGGGTCGTCCTGCGCATCGAAGTTCGTCACCTGGACCGTCACGGTCTGGCCGCCCTGCGGCTGGGCGGGCACGACGACGGGGTTCACCAGGCGGGGTGCCGTGTTCTCGGCGGTCGCGGTGACGAAGCACTCCACGATCACGCTCGACACGAGGCCCGTGGCGTCTGTGACGTTCACGGTGAAGTTGACAAGACCCCGCTCGCTCGCCCCCGGCACGCCCGTAAGGACGCCCGTCTCGGGGTCGATGCGAATCCACGTCGGGGCCCCCCCGAGCGAGAAGGCAAGGGCCTGGCCCGGTGTGTCTCTGGCGTCCACTGGGTAGCTGAAGGGCATATCGCGGACCGCGACGAGGCGGGGGACCTCCGCGATCTCAGGCGCCACGGCGTCGGCACGAAGCGCGACAATCACGAACCTCCCCAATCCCACGACGGGCGTGACCTGTACGCGGACCGTCCCCGCGGCAAGGCTATGGACCGAGCCCGGGACCACCGACCACCCCGTGCCGTTGTACCGGGCGATTGCAAGGGCCGTCGGGTCGACGCCGTAGGGCAGCCAATCCGCGTCGTACGCTAGGGTGAGCGACCCGTTGGCCCAGACGACGGTCCCCGTGGATGGGCGAACTTCCCAAGGCTCCCCCACGGCGAGCAGCGGGGTCGCGCCTTGGGCCGCGCGCGTGAGGAGGAAGGCGCCCTGCGGCGTCTTGAGGACCGCGAAAATAGCCTGGGCTGGCGAACTCCCCTCCGTGAAGACCTCCACGGTGCCTGGGACCACCTCGACCACAAAGGAAAGCGCCCGGAATCCGTTGTCGGTGTCCTCGACCTCGACAATGATGGTCCGCGTTCCCTCCGGGAAGGTGAGCAAGACCTGATCCCCGGTCGCCATCAGCCCGAGGGCGCTGTCGCGCCAGGTGACCGTGAGACCTCCGGGCGTGAAGTCGGGGTCGGACACCTCGACCTCGAAGACCGCAAGGACGCCCACCAAGAGCACGGAGCCGGGGGCTGGCCGGATGAGCGTAACCAACGGGTCGAGGTTGGCGTCGAGGAAGACCGTCAGCTGGGGCGACTCGGTGAGCGCCGAGAAGTTCGTCTCGGTCGAGTTCAGCGCGCGGGACGCGCGCAGCGTGTAGTTCGCGGAAAAAGTCTGCCCGAGTGCGCTCTCATTGTACACGAGCAGCGCGACTGGACCAAACAACCCGGCGTTGGATGTCGGCCCCGCGGCCACTGTGGTCCCAAGGGCATCGAGGAACTCGACGACCGCGCCGCGCACCGGGTCCAACGCTTGGTTGAGAACGAGCGCACGGAACGCGCGGTACACATCGAGCGTTGACACGTTGTCGCCAAACGCCACAGGCGCAGCGCCAGATTCCACATCCGCAAACGTGCCAGCGGAGCCGTTCGTGAAGTAGAACCCCTGCGACGAGTTGATGATCGAGCTGTTGGCGACTGACACGATGGAACCGTTGGCAGCCACCGCAAACACGAGGTCGCGGAAGACCGCTCTCTCCAACGTCAGGGACGAGCCTTGGAGCGCCGCGACGGCAACGAGGTGCCGCGTAAAGGTGCAGTCCTCGATCACGGAACCCGACGCCTCGAAGTAGTTCGACCCTTGTCCCCCACCATCGAATGTCGTCGCCACGAATCGCGGCGAAGCCGACTCCACCTTGAGGAACGCGTAGGCGCCCAGGGCCGCCCCCTCAAAGGTGACGTTCGACGACTGGATCCGCATCCCCGGGACCACCGCCGAGTAGCCAAAATCCCGCACCTCGGACGCCCGGACGAGCACATTGGACCCTGCCTCAAAGAACAGGGAATACCGGCGTTCCGGAGTGAGACTACCCAACGACGAACGGTCACCGGCCGTGGAGGCCGACCCGTCGCCGTCGAGCACCTCGAGCGTGCCCCCGGACTCGACAACGGCGGCGAAAGACCCGTTCGCCGTCAGCGCGAACAGCACGGTCGAATTGACCATCGTCAGGCGCCCGCCCGACTCTACCGTGAGGTTCCCCGCCAGGACGATCGTCCGGTTTTCCCACACGTCCCACGCGTCCGACGGGACTGTGATGTCGGCCCCGACATACTCGGAAGGGCCGCCGGCGGCGGCAAGCGCAGCAACGGCGAGGAGCGCGCCAAGCGCGCCGAGCGCGCCCAGCGCGACGGCGACGGCGCTCCGGGGCCGCGGGGCCCCGCGCGTGCTAGGACGGTCGCGTGTCGACATCGGCTCGCCGTTCCACCGGGGGGGCGCTATTTATGCGTTCGTCGTGAGGCCAGAGCGACGCAAAGCGCCTCGAAGTCGTCGCACGACAACTCTTCCGGACGGAGGTCGGCAAACCCCAGGGCCTCGGCTGCGCGCACCGCATCCGTTCTACCGATCCGGAAGTGGGGAGCGAGGCCGGGGACCGTATTGCGGATCTTCTTGCGGCGCGCGGCGAAGAGCCTTCCCACGAGGAGGCGGTAGTCCTTGCGGCTCGAGGCGCGCGATCCGTCCCGCTTGGTGAGCCGTACCATCGAGGAGTGCACCTCCGGCTGGGGGGAAAACGCGTTCGGCGGGACGTCCTCCAACAGCTCAACCTCGAAATCGCGCTGCACGATGGCCCCAAGCCGTGACCAGGCCTTCGAGCCAGGACTTGCCGCCAGGCGCTGGGCAAACTCGCGCTGCAGCAGCAGCACCACCCGGTCAGGGCCGGCGCGCACCAGGCGCTCCACTAGGGCGGACGAGAGGGAGTAGGGGAGGTTCGCGACCACCTTCGCGGTGCCCGCGAGGTCCGCCTTGCGCGCGTCGGCCTCCTCCACACGGACGCCCGGCAGCTCCAGCTGACGCAACCGCTCAGCAAGGGCCGGCTCGATCTCGACGACGCGGACGCGCGCGCCCCGCGCGGCGAGCTGGCGTGTGAGGATCCCGAGCCCGCCGCCGATCTCGAGCACCGCGTCGCCCGGCCCCACGCCCGCGGCCATGACCTGCCGCTGGGCGACGCGCTCGTCGGTGAGGAACGACTGCCCCCGTTTCCTGGAGGGGCGCACGCCGAGCTCCGCAAGCTCATCGCGCACGCGGCGGGGCTTGCCCGGAGGCGGGCCACGCCCTCTACTTGGCATCGGCACGCGGGCCCTCCGGCTCATGGTCGCGCCGCCGGCTGACGAGCGGAGCATAGCGCTTCCTCCGACCCCGAGCATCCACGAAAACGACCTCCACACCGGGGGCGAGCGCCTTGATCTCGGCGGCGAGCCGCTTGGCCGGCGGGAGGTACGCCTTGTGGCACCGCCGGACGCCGCGGTCGGTCTCAAACACGTGGACTCCCGACCGGAAGGAGGTCGCGTCGAGGCGTACGCGCTTGAGCGACGCGTAAGGAAGGGCCCGGCTCCGGAGACGCAGGCGGTGGATGGGGCGGTAGACGGGCAAGAAGATACCCCGTTCGAGGAGGGTCGAGGGCGAGGCGAAACTCCGCGCAAAAACCGCCCGGACGAGGGCCCATGCAAAGAGCGCCCACATGCCGATGTAGACGGGCTGGGGCACCCGTGGCCTCGGGTCGAAGAACAGCCCGGCCCCGAGCATCACAATGTTGAGGAATACGCCGAGGACAATCCAGACGAGTCGGACGCGCTCGGTGGGGTCCACGCTATGGCGCAAAACGACCGCGCCGAAATCGGGGCTTGACCCCTTCGACACGGCGCGCCCCCCTCACCGCTGCACAAAGATCCGGTACTTCTGCTGAGTGTCCGCGAGCTCGATCTCGATGCGCCGCGCGATGACCTCGTCGGCCTTGTGGAGCGTGGAGATACGCTTGGCGATGTCCTCGAAGTCCGTGAAGAGGCGCGCCTTGCGCTCCTCGATGATCTTCCACATCGTCTTCTTTCCAAGACCCGGGAGCAGCTCAAGCATGTGGAATCGAGTCGAGACGGGAGGGGCCTCGTTGTAGAACTTGACGAACCGCTCGGAGTTCGCGTGCACCATCTCCTTGAGGACAAAGGGCAACTCCGACTGGGCCGCATTGGTGAGCTCCTGGTACGCGACTCGCCGCGTCACGTGGAGGATCTTGTCCCGCTGCTCGGCCTCCTTTCCGATGTAGACGCGCTCGCCCGGGAGCATCTGGCGGACCTCGGGCTGGGGCGTGAGTTCCAGCAGCTTGAACTCCTGTTCGCCGATCGCGAAAGCCACCGGCTCGTGGTGGATCTGGCCGCCGCCCGCGTGACCGCGCGGTAGGAAGTCCAAGATGTACGCGTAGTCTTCCATAGGGTCGCCTCCGCCAGGGGGGTAGCCACCCTACCCCGTGGTCTCGGGCCGCGAACTGCCATCGTTGTACTTCTGGACGGTGTCGATGATGGCTTTGATCGTCTTCTCGTCGAGCGTGAATCGCTCCTTCGAGAAGATCGCCCGAACATCGTCCGGGTGGTCGGGACCCAACTCCGCGATCTTGTGGGCAAGCGGTCCGGATACCCGCTCGATGGCCTCGAGCTCGGCGACGAGCTTCTGGGCTGTCACCGGGTCGAACCGCAGGAGCATCTCGCAGTGTTGCAGGACGAGCTTTTGCTCGTAGGTTAGCTCCCGGCTCCCCTGCTCCTTGAGTACGAGCTCGTGCACCTCCGGAATGCTCAGCAACCGCTCGCCTGTTTTCATCGCTCACGCCTCCTTGGACGGGGCCGGGGCCGCCCTGGGCCGGGTCAGGTGTGCCGGGTGGGCGACGACAACCTTATGCATCCCGCCGATTCGGATCTTGACCAGGTATGACTTCCCCTGGCGGCCGACGACGTCCCCCGTCTTCCCGTTGAAGGTGTTGTGCGGCTGGCCGCCCGGGACGCGAGAGTCGATTCGGATGGATGCCTTCTCACCCAACTCGAACTTCTGCAGGACCCGCGTGATGCGGGTCTTCCCGCGCTCACGACGGGGCTGGCGGAACAAGCTGCGGGTTCCTTTCCGGCTCCCTTTCGTCGCACGTGCCATCGCCTCGGCCCCCTATTCGTCGTGGATCTCGGTAACGTCCAATTCCCGCACGTCGCAAACAGTCCCTAGGATTCCCGAAAGGCTTGGTTGCGTCCTGCCCTCGTCCCCGTTCATCAGTTCCTTCACGTACAGGCCGCTCTCGCCCGTTACCTCAAGTTCGATTTCGCCGCCATCCACCTTCAACAGCTTGACCCGTTCCACATGTTTCCGCCGGATCTTGTCGGATCTGCGGTGCGCCACACGAAGCGGGGTCTGCTGATCAACGTACGAGCCAGATAGCTCGACGCAGGCACGGTCAATCTGGTCGACCTTAATAGCCTTTTCGAACCCCACACATACGCGGTAAGTCTTCTGCCACTTGGCCGACTTGAGGGCAACCACGACTTCCTTCTTGCACGGCTCGAGCCCGTCGACCTCCACCGAACCTGCCGACCGCTCACGGACGGCGGCCGCAAGGGCAGCCGTATCGAAGGACCGCTTGCGCGTGTTTCTGATCTCCACCACGAATGGGCGTCCGCGGCCAAGCATCCGCGCGTCGATGTCCTCGCGGCCTGCGCCGTGGAGCGCGTGTCCCTCGCCGCCCACCATCTCCATGAGCGGGCCCGCGATCGCGCCCTCGACAGACAGCTCGTACATCTGGCCGGTGTTCCCGCACCGGTCGCATCCGCGGCCCCGGCAGTGCCGGCACGGCCACCGCGTCTGCGGGATGCCGCGCGCCATCTTGCGGTATCGGCCGCGGACGTACAGCGATTTGATCTGGAGGCGCACGGTGTCGAACCGCGTGTCCACCTTCGCCACGATATCGGGATCCGAAAAGTCGACCTCGCGGTTGACGCGCGCGAAAAGCCGGAGCCCGACCTCGCGGTTGACTGCCTGCTTGAGCGTACGGGCGGGCGATAGCCCCAGTGACTTGGCAAGTGCCGCCTCGTGCTCCAGGAGGTCGCGCGCCACCGTGGACCCCACGAGGAACGAATCGTACTCATAGGGCTCAAGCGCTTTCTCGGCCAATTCGCTGAGCGCGTCGGTCTCGCCAAGCAGACCCTCGCAGACCTTGCAGCCCACGGGCGGGGTCGGCCGGGCCCCGGTCGACTCGCGCAGGAGCCTGCCGCGCTCAGCGTCGGCAACGGCCTCGCCGGCCACGGAAAAGAGGCGCCCCAAACAGAAGTCACACAGCGGTTCCTCGAGGGCCCGCCGCGCCTGGGAAACTGCCTGCGTGGAAACCGGAGGAACGCGCTCCATGGCGACGCGATCCGGCGGCGCGTATTTAACCGTTCAATGGCGCCGCCAACACGAGTTCTCGGCGGCGCTGGCTAGCCGATCTACGGCCACGCAAAACCCGCTCTGTTTAAATGGGTTGAGCCGTATGGCGCGACCCCGCCGAGGTCGATTTTCTGGCGCGCCGTCGGAAGAAGATGGAAGCGGAGGGCGAGGGCTCCTCCAAGAAGGGCGCCAAGCACCTCAAGAAGGCCCAGAAGCGCGTCCGGGAACTGGAGGCGTACATCGACAGCGAGTTCGAAGTGCTCTCCGACACGTATGACCGGGAAGAGCTCGAGACGCTACGCTGGAACTACCGGCTCGACCAGATGGAGGACTACAAGCTCACTGAGGAGGAGCTCCGCTATTTCCTGGCGGTCAAGGAGGCGGAGGAAGTGGGCGCGGTACCGCCCATGCTGCCCGCGTCGCTTGGAGGGGAGGCGCTCGCGCAGCCAAGCCCGGAGGCCCACGGCGCCGCCGAGGGCGAATACCAGCGCAAGTCGAATGTGGACATGGCGCTGGTGGACAAGTACCTCGAGCGCCACATCGAGCGTGACTCGACCGCCGAGATGTCGAAGATCTACAAGGAGGCCTTCGGCGAGGAACTCCATGTCCCCGAGAAGCTGAGCCTGGTCGACCTGACCTACGGGACCGGGTCAATCGGCGCGGCGGGCAAGGTGACCAAGGCCGAGATCTTCGGCACGCCCAAGGAGGCTGGGGCGGCGAAGGTGGAAGAGAAAGGGGTCGAGGCCACACCAGCCGTCAAGAAAGTATCAAAGAGCGTCAAGTTTGCGACCGCGTACAAGCGCGGCGTCCCGGAAGGACCGGGGACGGGCGAGAAGTACCGGATGAGCAACCCGCTGCGCGTGTGGACGATCAAGAAGCGGTTTGCGGGCAAAAGCGTCGGGCGGTACTACTTTCTCTTCGTGGTCAACCTAGTGCTCTTCGTCGTGCTCCTTCTGCCGCGTGTTATCATATGGCCGATCCTCTTTGTTGTGCGCCTGATCAAGCGCTTTGTAGCGCCCAAGGTGAGCGCGCGGATTGCTCCCCGGATCCAGAGCCTCCAGTCGAAGCTTGCCGACCCGTCGAAGGCCGCGACGGAGAAACCCGCCGACCAGGGCTAGATTCCGCGCCCGCCACGCAAAACCCATCGGTAGGACGTGGCGACCGAGCGTCTTAGCACGCGCCCGAAGCCCGAGCGCTTCCCGGCTGCGGCGTTGCGGCCATTTAGGATGAGGTCAATCGCCTGGTCAGCTCGCTCAGGCTGCAGCTCCATTTGCAGGTAGCCATGCGAGATCCGGTCCCCGTAGTGCGCGTCCGAGCCCCCCGTGACGGGCAGGCCCAGCTCGCCGGCGACCTTGCGCGCCTGCGCGTTGTGGCCCGCTGCGCTCTGGGCGTTGAACGCCTCCACCGCGTCGAACTTGGCGGCCCGGACGACCTGCACCGAGAGCCCGGTGTACACGCGCCCCGGGTGTGCCGCTGACGCAATCCCACCGAGCCCATGGACCTCCTCGATCGTCTCGGCCGCGCTCCGGCCCGGTGCGGGCGCCTTGTCCACACCGTACGCCAGGACGTGGCCCTCCAGCGATGAGATTTCGACCCCCGGAACAAAGAGGAGCCCCTCGGTGGCACACGCCTCGCTCATCGGGCCGTGGCCATCCACCGTATTGTGGTCAGTGAGCGCCAGGGCCTTGAGTCCCCGCGACCGCGCGAGGCGCGCGATCTCACGCGGCTCCATCCGGCTGTCGGGAGAATACTGTGAGTGGATGTGGAGGTCCGCGCGGACCGTTGGATCGTCCGTTTTCCAGGTCACCGCCTAAACCCCGCAAAGCGCATCAGCGAATCTTGGACCCCGGGGGGACCGCACGGTCCACACGCACAGCCAACCCCGCGACCTCGAGCGGTTGGCTCGACTCGCCCGACTGGACGACGACCCCGAGCTTGCCCCCGCCGTCCATCGCGGTCTCCAGCGGCACCTCCAGGAATTGACCGATCGAAACGGGCTTGGCGCCCCGCGTGCACCCGTGAACCGTTGCACCCGGCGCCGCGCCCGTTGCCAGCAGGACACCCACCACCGCGCCGCCCTCGGCGGCAAGGAGCATCCCCTGCGACACCTCGCCGCGGAGCTTTGCCGGTTCGAGGTTCGCGACCACGACGCACGACTTGCCCGTGAGTTCCTCCGGCGTGTACTCCTTCCGGAGCCCCGCCACGAGTTGGCGGGTCTCGTCCCCCAAGTCGACGCGCAGGAGGTAGAGCTTGTCGGCCTTGGGGTGGGCCACCACCGACTCCACGCGCGCGACCCGCAGGTCGAGCGCCGCCAGCGGGTGGGCCGCCACTTCCGCGGGGGGTTGCTTGCCCGCCGGCAGAAAGGACGCCCGGTCGATCGGCTTGATGATGGGGCTCGGCTCGGGCAGCTTCGTGCGTGGAACCGGCAGGCCTGCGGCCTCGTGCCACGGCGCCTTGGACACCGGGGTCGTCTCCCCGGCCGCGTGCCAGATCTCCTGCGCCTTGTCGGGCACGAAGGGCGCCACGAGTATCGCGAGCGACCGGACGAGGCGCACGCCCTCGAAGAGCACGCGCGCGTTTCGCCCGGGGTCTTCCTTGGCAAGAGCCCAAGGTGCCGTCCGGTCGATGTATTGGTTGCCAAACTGGGAGAGTGCCATTACTTCCTTGAGGGCCGCTTTGAACGAGCACGCCTCGAGGAGCTCCGCCACGTGCCCTACGGCCGCGTCGACGCGCCGGCCAAGTTCCACATCGAGTTCGTCGGGCGGGGACCGTTCGGGCGGTGTCGGGACCGCTCCGAAGTGCCGGTGGGCCAACGTCAGAGTCCGGTTGACGAAGTTCCCGAGATTCCCAAGGAGCTCGGCATTATTCTTCGCGACGAAGTCGTCCCAGTCCGCCTCGGTGTCCTTGAGCTCCGGCATGTTCACGGTCAGGTAGTATCGCAGGGCCGCGACCTCCCCGTAGTCGAGGTACTCCTCCATCGTGAGCCCCACCCCCTTGCTCTTGGAGAATTTGGCGCCCTCGAAGAGGAGGTACTCGTTGGCCGGAACATTGGTCGGCAGGTTGTACCCGCCAAGCGCGAGGAGCACCGAAGGCAAGATGACCGTGTGGAACGGCGTGTTGTCCTTGCCCAGGAAGAAGTAAAGCTCGGCCCCCGGCTCGGTCCACCACCTGCGCCAGGCCTCCGGGTCGCCGCGCTCGTCGGCCCACTTCCGGGAGGCCGAGATGTAGCCCAGGAGCGCCTCGATCCAGACGTAGATCTTCTTGCCCTCGAACCCGGGGTCCGGGAAGTCGATCCCCCATGGGATGTCGCGGGTGACCGCCCGGTCCTTTAGCCCGCCCTCGACGAAACTGAGCGACGAGTGCAGGACGGTCGGGCGCCACCCCTCGCGCGACTTGAGCCACTCGAGTAGGGGCTCCTGGAACCGCGAGAGCGCGAAGAAGAAGTGCTCCGTTTCGCGCAACTCGAGCGCGATCCCGCACAGCTTGCACCGCGGGTCCTTGAGGTCGGCAGCGTCCAGGATCTTGCCGCAGGCGTCGCACTGGTCGCCACGGGCCTGCGCAGACCCGCAGTTGGGGCACGCCCCTTCGACGTACCGGTCCGCCCGGAAGACCTTCTCCTGGGTGCAGTACATCCCCTGCATTGTCGCCTTGTAGATGTGGCCGTTCTCGATGAGCGCCTCGAAAATCTCCGAGACCACGCGCTTGTGGTCGTCGGCGGTGGTCCGCGAGAAGAGGTCGAATGAGATCTGGTACTTCGCCATGAGCGAGGTGTTCGCCCGGTGGAACCGCTCGGCGACCTCCGCCGGGGCGACGCCGAGCTTCTCGGCCTGCAGCATGATGGGCGTCCCGTGCTCGTCCGACCCGGAGACAAACAGGACCTCGTTTCCGGCCATCCGGTGGTAGCGTGCAAAGATGTCCGCGGGCAGCAGGTAGCCTGCGGGGTGACCGAGGTGCATCACTGCGTTGGCGTAGGGCCAGGCGGCGCAGACAAGGATGCGCTTTCGCACGGGGCTCAGGCAGGCCAGGTCGTCGGATAAATCATTCGGGGGCCGACGCTGCGCGCAGGGGCAAGAGGACGTGGAACCGGTACCCGCACAGCACGCGCCAGTGGCCGGCGAGCTCTGCGTCCAGCGCGGCGTCGCCCGTCTCGACAAGGAGGTGCGTCAGCCCAGCCGCCTTCTCCTCTGCGGCCACGATCGTGATGCGGTCCTTGCCAAACGCGCGGACGAGCGCGGGGGTGAGCTGCAGGTTGCCACGGCCCAGCACGAACCCCTGGCGCCCGACCACCGACACCACCATCTCCATCGGCCCGTCGTGGCCCCCCACCTCCTCCTGGATCTGCACGGCCGTCGCGTCCTTCCGCACGACCGACCCCGCGCGGACCAGGTCCACGCCAAGCGTCGTGTGCTCGAGCCCCATCGCCTCCATGATGGCACCCGGCGTCGTCCCGGGACCGAACAAGTAGAGCGTATCATCGTCCATGCGCTCGAGGACCGCGTCGGCGATCCCCTGCTTCGAGGCCTCCTCCACCTCGCCGCCGTATTCTAGCTTTGCTGCCTGCAGCAGGTCGCCGGCCGTAAGGCACCTCGCGTGGCCGGCACGCCGGACGCGCAACACCCCCGCGCGGATGTCCTCCTCGTCCTCGTCCAGGACATCGGCCTCAACCGTCTGCGCGTCGCCGTCCACAAACGCCCGCAGGACCCGTGCGGCGGCCGCGGGGCTCAGCGCGAACACCCCTGAGTGCATCTTGACTCCGGACGGAACGCCGAGCACCGGCAGCCTCTGCCCGAGGGCCCCAAACACGTCGCGCGCCGTCCCGTCGCCCCCCACAAAGAGGACCGCCTCCGCGCCCGCCTCCTCCATCGCCCGGCACGCGCGTTGCGTGTCCTTGGCGGTCGTCACGGCGTCGGCCGGCTCGAAGACGACCTCGTGATCTAGCCCGGCCCCCTCGAGCGCCTTCTGCCCCATCGACCCGGCGCAGGTCAGCCACCGTACCGGGGGCCGCCCCCGCGAAAGGATGCGCGCGAACTCCAGCGCGCGGCCGGGTGCCCGTGGTAGCGCTCCACGCTCGACCGCCTCCTGCAGGGCCGCGCCGTCGGTGCCCTTGAGCGCGACCTCCCCGCCCATCCCCGCGATGGGGTTGACGAGGAAACCGACGACGCGCCGGTCCGGGGCCTGTGCCATCAGAAGGCCAGTTGCCGCGCGGGCAGAAAAAGGGGAGGGGGCCCCGGAGGGCCCCCGGGGGAAGGGTTAGATCACCTTCAGCTGGCCGAGCACCGGCTCGTAGATCTTGCCCTTGTCGAGGAGCGCGTTGACCACCTCGTCGAAGAGCTCGCGAGGCACGCCCCCCTTGGCGCAGCGCTCGACGATCTCGTCGTAGGCAGCGCCCTTGGGGCCCTTGTCCAGTTCCTTGACGACCTGGAACACGGTCCCCTCGTGGTCGTCCGTCGCGCTGTCTGCCGTCGCCGTGACGAGGCCCTCGCGGGCGGTGACCTGGCCACCGCCGGCCACCACGACTCCCTCGATGGGCACGTTCGCCGACGCCCGGGCTGTTGGAGACGCGGCGGCCTGCCTCCGCATCTCCTCCAAGCGCTCGAGCGCATCGTCATCGACGACCGACCGGACAGCTTCGTCGGCCATGGCCACGAAGTGCGCCACGTCGACCTCGCCGTAGAAATCGACCGCCTTGACGACGCCCCGCGCGTGGTTGGGCGCAAGCCCGAGCTTCACGAGGCCCTCCTCGGTCGGGTGCTCCACGCCGAGCACTTCCCGCAGGGACGACGCGCGTTCGCGCGTGCGGCGGGCGGTCTCGACGATCCACAGGTCGCGGACGGCCGGCTCCACCTCGGAGAGGTTCTCCGGCCGCACCGACACATAGACGACCCCGTCTTCGGGCGAGTAGGTGCGCACCTTGCCAACAACCGCCACGACGGCCGGCGTCTTGATCGACGCAAGCCGTTTGGCGGCCTCCGGCTGGTACTGGCCCGCGGACACGTAGAACGTGCCCGTTGGGTCAACCACGCGCGCGCGGTAGAGCGGTTCCTCCCCTGAGCCGATGTTCTCGACATCGGTAAGGACACCCACGACGAACAGGCGGTTGACGAGCGCCCCCAGCGGGGTGACGATGTACGACGGCGTGTACTCGCCCTCCCCCTTGATCTCGAGGCGGCTGGCGTTGAACTCCTCGGCAAAGAGGCGCCACGCGGCTTCACGCTTGTGTGCCATGGCGCTCACGCCCCCCCGGCCGCGGCCAGGTACTGCTCGACCTCAGCCTTCACGTCCGCCTCGTGCGGGCCCATCGCCTTGGCGATGAGCATCAGCCCGTAGTCGTCCGAGAGGACGTTGCCGCTGAGCTCGTAGGGCTTGGCGAAGAGCTTGTCCTTGAGCTCCTGGCGCACCCAGTCGAAGTCCATGGACTCGCGAGCGGTCTCGACGCATTCCTCGAGCGTCTTGCCAAGCGCCGCCTCGGTGAGGCCGCGGTCGGCAACGAAGGAGAGCCCGCCCGTCCCGTCGTCCAGTACCCCCTTGATCCGCAGGTCGGCCTCGCCCTTCACCTTGCCGTGCACCGCGCAGCTACCCTTCTGGACCGACCGGCGGCACTCGGGGCAGCGGAAGATGAGGCCCGATCCCTCGCGAACATCCACCACGAAGCCTCGGACCACGATATCGGTAGCGCCGCCGCGCTTCTCGAGGTCGCCGATGGAGACCACGACCGGCTTGGCTAGCTCCTCTTCCGGCGGGAGCGCATCCGGTTTGAGCTTCTCCACGGCGCAGCGCTCGTCGAACGTGATCTGGGGGACCCCGCGCCACGCCTTCACGTAGGCGCCGCGCACGCGCACCGCGTCGCCTGCGGCCAGGCCCAGGTCGGCCCAGCATGTGAACTGCACGCGTCCGCTGCGGTCGGCGGCGACCCCGGAGAAGAGGCGCTTGGTCGTCCCCTGCACGTTTACCTCGCGGTCGTCGATCGACAGGATCCGGAACGTCGCGTCGATGCTGCGCATCCCGTCCTTCAGGTCAATGAGAGCGACGGGCTTGGCAGACGCCTTCGGGTCCCACGGCGGGACCGCGTCGTCATCCGTCTTCGTGACCGTGCCGCGGTCACCGATGTGCACCTCGATCTCGTCGCGGAACTGCTTGGTGTAGGCATTGCGTACGATGACCGTCTCCCCCTTCTCGAAGGGGAAGGCCGAGTGGTTCCACGCGGTGAAGGGGATGGTCTTGGTGTGGTCACCAAGGATCCCCGACTTGATCTTCTTCGTGGCGCCTTTGGCGTTGATCTCCTTCTCCTGTACGAAGACCACGCGGGCGGCGAAATCCACCGAGCGTTCGCCAGGCAGCAGCGCGGCGAGCGACTTGACTACCGCGCGGGTGATCTGAGTCGCGTCCCCGCCGTGCTTCTCGACCAGCTTCCGTTTCGCCATGGCGATCGGTAGCCGGAAGGTGTTCACATATTCAGAGAACTCGCGGGCGAGTTCCGCCTTGTCCACTTTGTCTTCTCCTAGCACCCGGGTGATCTCTTCCAAATGGGGTGCAAGCTGTTTTTCGTCCATATTGCTAAGCCCTCCTCGGGCTGGTGGCGTCTCATGCGGTCGCTCTATTTAACCGCCGCATGGGGATGAGTGAAAGTTGCAGACCCGCCCTTCCGGTGGAGTCGCGCCGCGCGGGGAAGCGAAGTGTGGCGCGCGTCGCCGCGGCAACTGCGCGTCCTTTAATTATCCACGCCACGCTCACGCGGGCCTGCTCGTGGGGGGCGCCCGTCTGGCCGAAACAATGCGCGCGGTCGTGAAGGTCCGGGCCGAGGCCGACGGCACGGAGATTCGCAAGGTCCCTATTCCCAAGATCCGCGAGGATGAGGTGCTCGTCCGTGTGGACAAAGCGGGGATCTGCGGGACCGACCTCCACATCTACCTGTGGGACCGGTGGAGCGAAAGCCGGCTGGCGCTGCCCCTCATCTACGGCCACGAGTTTGCCGGCACGGTCGAGGCCATCGGCAGTTCGGTCGAACGGATCGCCAAGGACGACTTCGTTTCGGGCGAGGGGCACATCGCGTGCTGGCGGTGCAAGCCATGCCGCGAGGGCAACCCGCATGTGTGCCGCAACCTGCGGGTCGTCGGTGTCGACCGGGACGGCATCTTCGCCGAGTACGTGAAGTTGCCCGCGACGAACGTGATCCACAATGACCCGAAGATCCCTCTGCGGGTTGCGGCCGTCCAGGACCCGCTCGGCAACGCCGTCCAGACGGCCTTCTCCGGCCACCCGTCCGGAGCGGTGGTGCTCGTGCTCGGGTGCGGGCCGATCGGGCTCATGGCGGTGGCCGTGGCGCGAGCCGCAGGCGCCCGGGAGATCATCGCGATCGAGAAGAACGCCTACCGGCTGGACCTCGCGAAGAAGCTGGGGGCCACCTTCACCTTTGACAACCCCGGGATCGCGCAGCGGGCCATTGCCAAGATCACGGGGGGCGACGGCGTGGACGACGTCTACGAGATGAGCGGCGCCCCCAGGTTGCTGAACTTCGGGCTGGAGAATGTGAAGCCGGCCGGCGGCGTGCACATCCTGGCCATCTACCATGACCCGGTGCCGATCGATGTGACCAACGCGATCGTCTTCAAGGGGGTCCACGTCCACGGGATCCACGGCCGGCGGATGTACGACACGTGGACCCGGATGCAGGGGATGTTGCTCTCCGGGCAACTGGACATCGACCCCCTCTTCACGCACGAGTTTTCGTTCGACCAGTTTGACGAGGCCATGGCGGTCATGCGGGGCGGGGAATGTGGGAAGATCACACTCAACTGGTGATTTTGAAGCGGGGAGGATCGGATGACGAAACGGGACCCGGAAGCGTTCCTGAAAAGCGAGTATGACGAGTTGGCCGCACAGGACCTGGACTGGCGCATCAAGCTCCTTTATGGCCCGTCGGCCGCGCGCTCGAATGTTGCGGGGCGCAAGGACACGATCGTCCTTTGCTCGAACAACTACCTGGGGCTTGCGACCCACCCCAAGGTGGTGGCAGCGGCTGCAAAGGCCGTGGAGACCCACGGGGCCGGTTCGGGCTCGGTGCGCCCCATCGCGGGCACCATGGACCTCCACGAGGAACTCGAGCAGACGATCTCGCGGTTCAAGCGGTGCGAGGCGGCGCTCGTATACCAGTCGGGGTTCGCGACAAACTCGGGGCTCATCCCGCAACTTGTGGGGAAGGGCGACGTGATCATCTCGGACGAGCTCAACCACGGGTCGATCATCGACGGCGTGCGGCTCACGAAGGCGGACCGGTTGGTGTACCGGCACAACGACATGGGTGAGCTCGAGGACCGGCTCCGGGAGGCTGACCAGAAGGACTACCGGCGGATCCTGGTCATCTCCGACGGCGTATTCTCGATGGACGGGGACACGGCGCCAGTCGACAAGATCGTGGCGGCGGCCGAGCCCTACGGGGCGATGGTGTACATCGACGACGCCCACGGCGAGGGAGTGCTCGGGGAGGGCGGGCGCGGGATTGCGTCGCACTACAAGGTCGAGGGGAGGGTGCACATCGAGATGGGCACGTTCTCGAAGGCGTTCGGCGTCGTCGGCGGCTACGCGGCGGGCTCGGCCGACCTGCGACGGTTCGCACTGAACAAGTCGCGGACGTGGCTGCTCTCGGGCTCGCACCCGCCGGCCACGACGGCTGCGTGCACGGCGGCGGTGAGCGTGCTGGAGACGGAGCCGGAGTGGGTCGAGCGGCTGTGGAAGAACACGGAGAAGTTCCGGAAGGGCCTCGCGCAGATCGGATTCGACACCGGCCACTCCGAGACGCCGATCATCCCGGTCATGACGGGCGATTCGTCGAAGGCGAAGGCGATGAGCGAGGAGCTCTTCGAGATGGGCGTGTGGGCGCTGCCGATCGTTTTCCCGATGGTGGCGCGGGACAAGGCGCGCATCCGGACGATCAACAATGCGCGGCTCACCGACGCGGACCTGGACGAGGCGCTCGCGGCGTTCGAGACGGCGGGGAAGGCAGCCGGCGTGCTCTAGGCCGACCCCAAGAACAGGGTCAGGCTCACGAACCCCCCGAGCCCCGGGTGGTACACCTCGGCACGGCTCATCGGCAGGCCGGGGCGGGGCTCGACCGTGCCCGACCGGAGTTCCGGCCCCTCCCCCAGTGAGAGGACGAGCAGGAACTGGAGCCCCATGGGGGCCGACAGGTTGGCCGCGAGCGCGCTTGTCCACGCGAGCACTGTTTGCGGGCTTGGCGCGCCCCCGCAAGGGCCGGCGCTGCACATGTGTGTGAGTGTGGCCGCGAGGCTCTCATCTGTCTCCGAAGGGGTGGCTGCAAGCAGCGTGTCGAGGAAGCGGTCCACGGTGCGGTCGAGGCGCGGGTCGATCGACGGGTCGTCGAAAGGGGCGCGCGCCGCGATTGCCCCGAAGACGAGCGCTGCGGCGAGCAGGACGGCGAAGGCGCCGTAGAACGCGCTGAAGCCGCGGGCGTCGTGCCGTAGGGGGCGGCCTCCAATCATGGGTGCAGCACCCCTGCGCGCAGGAGGCCTGGGGCGACCGTGCCGTCGGCGCGCTGCACGGGTACCGGGAACCCCACAACCTGACAGGACGGGGAGAGCGCCTCGAGCGAGCCCAGGAGGAATACCTCGTCACCCGACTGCGTGTCGAGGAGCGACACGACGCAGGCCCGAGCCGGGACGAACACGAGCGCGCGTTCGCCCTGCGAGACCGCCCTGGCGCCCTCCCAAGAAACGGCGCCGCCGGGGGCGCGCAGTGCGTCCTCGGCCGGGAGCGCCTCGAGGAACAGCTCCGCCTGGAGCCGCGCACGCTGGGCGTCGGCCTGCGCGCGGGCGCCGTCATTTGCAGCGGCAAGGACGCCGAAGACAAGCCCCACGCAGACGATCGTGATGAGCAGGGCGGGAAGCACTTGGAACGTCTCCGCGGCCCCGCGGGCGTCATGCCGCAGGAGAAGGCGGGGGGCGGTCAAGGCGGGCTCCTCCGGGGGGGGCATTCACGCGCCAACGAATCCGATGCGGGCAAGCGACTGCGCAAAGGGCAGCGCGGTCGCAGCCCGGATCGCGAGTTGGCTCTCGATGCGCGCGTTGAGCTCGTTGGCCCGGCGCAGGACCGTGGGGGTCACCCAAAATGAGGGGTTCTCGGCACTCTCGGCTCGCTCCATTATCCGCTTGAAGTCCTTGGCTACCAACGTGTGATCCTCCGGGGACATGGGGAGGGGTTGGCGGGCGCGGTTATAGGGGCCGCGGGAGGGAATGCTTAGAACCCTCAGATAATCAGGGCCGGGGGCCCGGGGCCACCCCTCACAGGCCGGCCACGAAGCCGGCCAGCCGTTCGATGGCCTCTTCGATCTTCGCGTAGGCGGTGGCGTAGGAGACCCGGAAGTGGCCCTCCCCCGCGGGGCCAAACGCGGACCCCGGCACGACGGCGACCCGCGCCTCGTGGATCGCCCGCTCACAGAACTCGTCGCTCGAAAGGCCCGTCCCCCGGATGGAGGGAAAGACGTAGAAAGCGCCGTTTGGCGTCGGGCACGGGAGCCCGATCCGGTTGAAGCCCTCCACGCACAGCCTGCGGCGCCGGTCGTACTCCTTGCGCATCTGCTCGATGGCGGCGGGGGTGCGTGTGTCCTTCAGGGCCGCGACCGCCGCCGCCTGGGCGGGGCTTGGAGCGCACATGATCCCGTACTGGTGGACCCTCATCATCGCCGCGGCGACCTCGGCGTTTGCGCACGCGTACCCCAGGCGCCACCCCGTCATCGCGAACCCCTTCGAGAACCCCGAGATGATGACCGCGTAGTCCTTCATGCCGTTGAGCGACGCGAACGAGGTGTGCGCCTGCCCGTA
>CBEUCC010000044.1:0-18066 GCA_965541515.1 uncultured Thermoplasmata archaeon | reverse complement strand
CGACCAGCGACCGCAGATATGCTATGTCGGCCCTCATGCCGTCGATGGCCTTGGATTCGTACGCAACCGAGCCCAAATCGGCGGTGCCGTAGCCCTGCAGCACGGCAACGCCGCTATCGGCCAGTTCCTGGCGCAGGCTGGGCGGCAATGCTTCGGCGCCGACCAAGCCGTTTTTCAGGTTCGAGAGGTCGATGCCGAGTTCCTTGGCCTTGTTCAGCAAAATCCGCAGGAAGGACGGCGTGCCGATATAAAAATCCGGCTTCAGGTCGGCCATCAGCTCGAGCTGGATTTCGGTATTGCCGACGCCGCCCGGCATCACCGGACAGCCGATTGCCCGGCAGCCGCTTTCGACCAGCGCCGCCGCCGGCGTCAGGTGATAGGAAAAGGTGTTGTGCACCAGGTGGCCGGGCCGCACGCCGGCGGCCCATAGCGGCCGGGCGTAGCGCCAATAGTCCTGGCGCGCGGTATCGGGGTCATAGATGCCGCCGGGCGAGGAGACAATATGCGCCAGGTTGGCCATCGGCTCGGTGCAGATCAAGCGCCTGCCCGAGCTGCTCGGGCGGCGCGCCGAGAACGCGCACGCCTACCAGGACGCGTTCGCGGCGCTGTCCGAGCTCGTCCTGCCTATTGTCCCGCCCGGGCTCACCCACGCGTGGCACCAGTACTCGGTCCGCGTCCTTTCGGGCAAGCGCGACGCGCTTGCCGCGCACTTGGACAGCGAGGGGGTGGACACCGCCGTGCACTACCCGCAGGGCCTCCACCAGACGGGTCTCTTCCCCGAAGCCTCCCACGGCGATCTGCGTCGGTGCGAGGCGGCCGCGCGGGAGATCCTTTCCCTGCCCGTCCACCCCGGCGTCGCCGGCCCCGAGCGGGCGAGGGTCATCGGGGCCGTCCGGTCGTTCTTCGGCCAGTAGCGTTGCAAGGGCGCTGGCCACCCCTGGCCACCCCCCGCCCGCCGGGGGGGGACCCCGGGGCCCGGCAGGTGCAAGTCCCGCCGTCAGATCGTCGACGTCGCGAGGACCTGCTCGGGGTTGGCCGAGACGTCCTCGCGCTCCCGCATGCGCTCCTTGATGTCCGAGGCCCCCGAGAAGTCGTTGATGAGCACCGCACCCACAATGTGCCCGTTGTAGAGCGTGATCCCGCGGTAGATCCGCCTCGAGTCGTTGTACACCGCAACCGTGCTCACGTCCGCTCCGATCCGCGGCGAGCCGATCAGCATGCACTTCAGCCCGAAGTGCGTGTACGAGTAGAAGCCGACGAACGCAAACTCTTGCTCCACCCCCATCATGTTCAGGGCCGCGTTCTGGCCCATCACCCGGGCACTCGCCCAGTTGCCCATGATCTCGCGCCGGCCCGTCAGCACGTCCTGGTATTCTGCGGAGTCTCCGGCCGTGTAGACGTCGGGCACCGTCGTCCTCAGGTGCGAGTCGGCCAGGATCCCCTCGTTCACCTCGATGCCGGAGCCCTCCAGGAAGTCCTTGCTGATGTCGAGGCCGATCCCGACACCCACCACGTCCGCCGGGTACGTGTTGCCCTTGTCGGTGTGCACGGCCTGCGCATGGCCGTCGCGGACGACGACCCCGGTCGGCGTCTCCCCGAAGTGGATCTGGACGCCCCCCTCGCGCATCCCGTCCTCGATGATCTGCGAGGCGCGCGGCTCCATGTATTTGCGCGCCCAGTGGTTGCCGCGCATGAGGTAGTGGGTCTCCAGGCCCCGCGCCGTGTACGCGCGCGCCAGGTCGATGCCGAGCAGCCCGGCGCCGATGACCACCGCGGACTTCGCGTCCGCCAGGTCCCGGTTCATCGCGTCTGCGTCGTTGATTGTCCACAGGTAGTGCACGCCTTGCGCGTTTCCGCCCGGGCACCCCAGCGGGATTGGGGTCCCGCCCGTGGCGAGCAGGAGCTTGTCGTACTCGATGATCCCGTGGTCCGTGACCACCATGTGGGTGTCCGGCTTGACCGCCGTGACGCTCGTGCCAAGCCGGATCTTCACCTTGTTCGTCTTGTAGAACTTCTCGTCGATCATCAGGTCGGAGTGTGACATCCCGCCGATAATGTACTCCTTCAGGTTGATCCGGTTGTATAGCGTGAAATCCTCGGCCGTGAGGATCGTGATCTCAGAGTAGGCGTCACCCTCGCGCAGCATCTTGGCGGCGCTGTGTCCGGCGATGCCGTCGCCGATGATCACATAGCGATTCAGATGGAGCGGCCTCCCCCGAGCGTGCCCCTGAGGGACGGGCCGCAAACCCGACGCAATTGTAAAAACTTGGCCGTCCAGGCCGGGTCCCAGCCACGCCCGGGCGACAGGTGGAAGAGTTCTTGGACAGAAGACGAATCTTCTTTTGCCCTCCGGGCCCCGTGGCCCCCGGGGCTGGCGTGGAGGCGAAGTCACGGTCACGTACCTGGCCATACACGTGCGGCCTCAAGGATTCCGAGGGCGGACCCCACCTCGTGCGGCGCGCGCACCTTCCCCCTGAGGAGGTCGAGGAGTTCGTCCGCCAGGTGGAGGAGGAGCTGGCAGGGGTCGGCCGCGCGCGCGCCGGCGCTCCCGTGGCGGTCATGGGCCCGCCCGAGGCCCAAGGAGAGGTCCACGCCCCCGGGAGCCCCGTGACGGTCGAGGTGCGCCTCCCCATCACGCGCGGCACCCCGGCCCCCGAAGGCTTCGAGAGCGTCGAGGTGGCAAGCGAGCCGGTGGCGTACACCGTCCACCACGGCGCGGCCGGCGGGCTCTTGGCGGCCGAGGAGGTCCTCGTCGGGTGGATCCGCCTCAAGGCGCTGGCCGGGGCGCGCGAGGTGCGCCGGGTCTACCTCAAGCGCGGGAAGAACCCCCGCAAGCACGTCACCGAGGTGCAGGTGCCCCTCGACCGGTGACCGGCTACGGCGTCGCGCGCCCGTCGGCGGCACGGGGTCGCGATACTGACATCGTACGCACGTTCTCGGCGGCGCGCCGCACGACGGCCTCGAGGGCCTCGTCCGGCTCCGGCGTGAGCACATCCAAGGTCGTGACGCTCCTGAGGTAGTTCGCCTCGAGCGGCCCCGACACGATCGCAAGCGCACCCTCGCGCTCGGCCCAAACGCCCGCGACAATCGCGTCCTCCACCGTGGCCGACGGGAACTCCTTCACCGGAACCGCGAACTCCCGGCCCACGGCCTCGCGGTCCAGCCGCCCGAGGGTCGAGGGCGGCGCGACCACGGCGATGAAGCCGCGCGCCTGGCTCCCCTCGAGCGCGATGATTGCCCGCACGCACAGCCGTACCGTCCGCAGGTTCGGCTCGTGCTCGCCCGACAGCAGCTTGTAGATGGTGGGCTGCGGGATGCCCGACACCTGCGCGAACTCCGCGACCGAGACCTTCAGGTCCTCCTTCAGAATCACGCGCAGCGCCGCGGGGAAGGCGTCTGCATCCTCTAGAAGAGCACGCATCAGCTTGTGGATCGCGTGCATCGCGAGGGCAATCGGAAGCAGGACGATAAAGGCTTGCCGCGACTTTGTGCCGGGAGGCCGTGGACGGCCCGTGGGGCCCCTACAGTCCGTCGTCGCCGTCGTCGCCGTCGTTCGCGTCGTCGTCGTCCTGACCGGGCCGGCGCCGCAAGTAGAGGTAGGCCACACCCGCCGCCCCACCCACAGCGAGCGCGAGCACCAGGAAGTCCCCCTGGACCCCGGGGATGATCTCCCCGAACCAGCCCCCGCCGGGTTCGATGTGCATGCGCACCGCGGACAGGTTCGAGTTCCCGAGCGGGTCCACCATCGTCACGACCACGCTCACCTCCCCGGTAGACCCGAACCGGTGCACCACGCGCGCGCCCTCGCCCGTCGTCCCGTCCCCGAAGTCCCACTGGAACGACGCCTCCCCGCTCGGGTCCTTTGCAAAGATCTCGAAGACGACCTCCTCGCCCGCCCGGGCGGCGACAATCGCGGGGTTGGCGGGGGTGATGTCTACCGCGTCGCGCCCCGGCACGACGACGTGGATCCGCACGAGCCGCGGTCCGTGCGTGTCGCTCGCGACGAGCACCACCTGCACCTGCCCGCAGTTTCCAAGCCCGTCGCATAGGCGTAGCGTGACCGTGTGGTTGCCGGCGTGGCCAAAAGTGACCTCGGCCACCGGGAACGTCACGACCTCCCGTTGCGTACCCGCCTCCACCCACGTCCAAGAGGCGCTATCCGGGTCCACCCCCGACGCGTCGAACGTGGCGGCCGCGTCCAGGACGAACGGCAACCCGAGGTCGGGCTGGCCGTCGTAGGCGATCTGGATCTCGGGAGGGGTCGTGTCGCCCACATCGATGACGAGTGAGTCGGTATGCCCGTTTCCCGCCGCGTCGAACAGCGTCACGGCCAGGGTGTGCAGCCCGACCGCCCCGACCGGCACCTCGAATTCGAGTGCAGATGCGTTTCCCGTCCGGACCTGGGCCGTGGGGTCGACAAGCGTCCACTCGATGAACACGCCCACCGGGAACCGGGGGTCGTTGTCCGTGGCCTCAACAAGGACGGTCAGGTCCGCGCCGGCCTCCGCGCGCCCGACGGGACCCAACACGAAGCTGGGCGACACCGAGTCCCATACCATCACGGGGAATGCGTAGTCGTCCGTGGCACCGAAACTGCCCACCACGGACACGGTGACTGTGTGGAGGCCCGTGACGTTGGGCGTCCAGAGGAATTGGAACCCCCGCCCGGTCGCGTTGTCGTCCGGGAACCTGACCTCCCAGTAGACCCCCCCGATCGAGAAGTCGTCGAACGACGGCGTCGCGTCGAACGCGGCCGGCTCGCCGAGTTCCACAACGGGTGCGCCCGCGACCAGCGCCGTCGGGTGGAAGTCCCAGCGCACCAGTCGCGGGCGCTGGTCCGCCCCCGTCCCGTCCGTCAAGTTGTAGGGGATGTCCGCCCAGCCGTCGCCGTCTGCGTCCGGCGCGCTCCAGTTGCCCCAGTAGTTCCCGGCGAGCAGTTCGTTGAACTCGAATTGGGGGGACGACGGGGCCGACGCGTGCTTGGCGTTGTTGATGAAGGCATTGCGTGAGGCCCTCCCAGTGGAGGATTCCACGAGGAGCCCCAGCGTCTGCGAGTCCTCGATTGCCGAATCGACAACGAGGACGCCCGTGGAGTTCGAGATCCACACCCCCGTCCCGGCATTTCGCACGATGAGGTTCGCGACGAGGGCGCCTTCCACGCCTTCGAAGCGTGCGGCGACCCCCGCGTCGACCACGAGCGACCACCGCACGGTGAGGTTCTGGCCCGACGTAAACATGAACCCCGTGTCGAAGGCACGCTCTACGCGCGCGCGCTCGATGAGGAAGTCCGCCGACGGGGAGGGGAAGGCCGCGTCGCTCCATGCGTCCAGCGCGCGGCCCACGTCCTGCGCCCAGAACGCTACCACATGCACGCCGCTCGACCCCACCGCGGTGATCCCCACGTCCGCCGATGAGACATGGAGCCGCTCCACCGTGATGTCCGTGCAACCAAAGAGGTAGATGCCCGCTCCCACGAGCCTGATGTCCGTCAGCCTCGCGCCGTCCACTCCAAAGAGGACGACAAGCCCCCAGTCCGTCGTCTGGTTGGCGCCCAACACGAGGTCGGAGCCGCCCTCAACCCAAAGGAACGGCTTCCCGTCGACCGTGTTCGAGGGGCCCGCGGTCGCGTTGGGAGGCGCGGTCCCCCGGGGGACGGACAGCGACCGGGCGCAGTCCTCGAGGGCGTTGGCCACGAGCAGCGCGCCGGAGGCACCGGGCAACTCCAGGCAAGCCCCGGATGACGAAGAGAGGTAGTTGGCCACTAGGCTCGGGGCCGTCGCTTGCCGCAAGCGCACAGCGCCTGCGCTGCCCTCGACGGTCGTCCCCTCGAGGCGGAGGCGCACCGGGGCGTCGAGGTCGAGGGCCACGCCCGACTGGCTGCGCAGCGTGGAGTTCAGGATCCGCAGGTCGGCGCTCATCGAGCCCGCTACGGCCGCCCCCGACAACGCCTCGACATCCAACCCCTCGAGGGTCGACCCCGACAACCCGTCGGCCACTAGCCCCACCAGGCTGGCGCTGACACGGATGTCCTTCAGGGAGGCGAAGCTCGCCGGCGAGGCGAACTTGAGTGCCGCCGTGCTGAAATTCGTGAACGAGAGGTTCGTCCCTTGCGCTCCGGTCGACGCGCCGTCGTAGTAGCCCCACCCGCCGTTGGCAAAGGATGCGTTGGCAAGCGCGATGTCCGCCTCGCCAAAGACACGCAGGCACCACGACCCGCACCCCTCGATCGCGGCCCCGTCAACGGTGACCGATGACCCCTCGTGGGCGGAGATCATGGGGCTCGCGTTGTGCAGGACCGCGGAGCGGAGCGCCAGCTGCGACCCCGCGGTGAGGTTGATGCCGCCCCAGGCGGGCGCCACCGCGCCAGGCCTGGCCCGCACGACGGCCGGGTCCAGGCCCGTGCCCTGGATCCGTATGTCGCCGCCCGCCCCGCGGAGCACCGCACCGTTCTGGACCTGGAGTTCAGCCCCCGGGCCGACGAAGAGCGTGCCTCCCGGGAGCACGGAGAAGCTCTGAGACAGGACATAGGGCGACCCCGCCGCGTCGAGCGCATAGAGGACGCTCGTGCTAGTCTCCGAGATGAAGGTCTCTCCCGAGGCCGGAACCACGAGGAAGACTACCGCGGCCATCAGCAGGAGGGTCGCGCCCCCTAGAAACGCCCGGCGCCTCGTTGACGGGGATCGGTGCGCGCGCGTGTCCCACACGGAAAATTGCCACGCGCCTTCGCTTAATAACCGCTCGCGTTTGGCCACCCTAGGTGCAGGCGCCCGCGGCGGCCGCCCCCGGTGGGGCGGACCTCACGTGCGTTGCGGAAGGAAGTCGAGCAGCGCTCCCAACTGGTCGATGCGCTCCGTCGGTTTGCCTACGACCTCCCGCTCCGTCCCGTTGTGGACGATCAGGACGGTCGCGACGCCGGCGGCCTTCCCCGACTGCAGGTCGGCGTCCCCGTCCCCGATGAAGACGGCCTTCTTGGGAGACACGGAGAGGCGCGAGAGCGCCTTCATCACCGGGATCGGCGACGGCTTGACAGGCTCACCCCGCATGCGACCCACGACGACGTCGACCGGCGGGAACCCGAACATCTCGAGCGCCCGGCCGATTGACCCGGGGTTGTTGTTCGAGACGATCGCGATCTGGTAGCCGCGCTCCTTCAGGCTGCGGACGACCTCCTGCGCACCCTCCACCGGCTTGGAGCCCCTGAGCGCTTGGTCCTCGACCTCCTCCACATGCTGGAAGGCCTCGTCGCGAAAGCGTGCGGCCTCTTGGTCACGTCCCTCATCAACGAGCTTTCGGAACGTGACGCCGATTCCGCGCAGCACCCACCGCTCATCGGTGCGGACACCGTAGCGTTGCGAGATCTCCGCGATGTCCTTGCGCAGCGCGTCCCAGTCGGCCTTGAGGTGAACGAGCGTGTGGTCGAAGTCGAACAGAACGGCGTCCACACCGTCTGGGAGGGGCACGGTCGGGCCCATCCAAACAAGATAGTTGAACCTTCCGGGGTAGGTACCTTGAGGCGTCTTGGAAGCCGCGCCACGGGCCGTCTCCGGATGCCCGGTGGTCCCGCTAGGTGCCCCTTGCGCGCCGGAGGATCCGCTCCGCCTGCGCCGCGACGGGGCGGTCAATGAGCACCGCACCCCCCGCCGCGCGTGTGCGGTCAATCACGCCGCGCGCCCATTCGACCTCTTTGGGCGTCGGCGAAAACGCCCGGTGAACGACCTCGGCCTGCTTGCCGCTCACGACCATCTTCCCGGTATACCCAAGGTGCGCCCCAAACCGCGCGTCCGACTCGAGTCCTGCCAAGTCGTCCGGGGGCAGGTGGATCTGGTCGATGGCGTCCACCCTGGCCGCCGCGGCCGCCGCGACCACCCGCGAGCGCGCCCAGAGCACCTCCTGGCCCCCCTTCGACCTCGTCGCGCCCACGTCGGCCGCGTAGTCCTCCGCCCCGAACGCGACCGCCGCCACTCGCGGGGAGCATTCGGACAGCTCGTCAACCCGGAGCACTCCGCGCGCCGTCTCGATGACCAGCAGGATGCGCGCCTTCGAGCCTGCCTTCTCAAGGTCCGCCGCGAGCCCCCGGACGGCTTGCAGCGACTCCGCCTTGGGCACCGCCACGATGTCGATCGGGAGGTGGGCCGTCGCTTCGACGTCGAGGCGCGCCGGGTCGGTACCTAGCGCATTGACCCGGACGCCGATCTCTGCCCGCCGCGGCGGGCCGGCGCCAAGCGCCTCAGCGACCCGCGCGCGCGCCTCCACCTTGCGGTCGGCCGGAACCCCGTCCTCGAGGTCGGCGATGACCGTGTCTGCCGAGCCGGCGAGCGCGACCACCCACCGTGGGATTTCGAGCGCCGACATGAACCAGACGCTTTGCCGGCGCCGGGTGGGCGAGGTTTCCCCAGCCAGAGACGTCCCCACTAGCCACCTTTCGGGGCCGGTCGCCAAGACGGGCTCCGGCCAGGAAAACGTTTGCACGGGTTCCAAGAGGGCCAGCGCGCGCCGGCGCGCCCGCGCGACGCCTCTTCTGCTCCCGCAGGCCAAACGCTTTTGTGCGTTTCGACCGTTCCCCGTGCTCCTGTTCTTTCGGAGGGAACACACTGGGCGTCCAGGTCGTTGTCGAAGGGGTCGGAGCCGCGGGGTTTAGCACGGCGACTCCAAACCTCAACTGGAAAGAGTTGATGTTCCAGGCCGCTTGCCGCGCGTATGAAGACGCGGGCGGGCTGAACCCGAGGAAGGACGTCGGCGGCTTCATCACGTGCGCCGAGGACTACTGGGAAGGATTCGGGATCTACGACGAGTTCACGCCCGACCAGATGGGCGGGGTCCTGCGCCCGAACTTCACGGTCACCGCCGACGGGATCCACGGGCTCGCCCAGGCATTCATGATCCTGCGCTCCGGGCTCTTTGACCGGGTGGTCGTCGAGGCCCACTCGAAAGCGTCCGACATGGTGACCTACCGGGACATCCTGCTCCACGGATTCGACCCGATTTGGCACAAGCCGCTTGCGGGCGACCCGCACTACCTCGCCGGTCTGGAGATGGCAAGCTACATGCACGGCTCCGGCGCGACGGAGGAGGACTGCGCGCGCGTGGTGGTCAAGAACCGGCGCAACGCGCACCGCAACCCGCTCGCGTCGTACGAGTCGCGCATCAGCGTGGCCGACGTGATGCGCTCCGCGCGTATTTCCGACCCGCTCAAGCAGATGGACATCGCGCCGCTTGTCGACGGGTGTGTCGTCTTCGTCCTTGCGAACCGCCGCGTCGCCCGGGGCGACCGGCTCGTCCGCCTGGAGGGTGTGGGCTGGAACGAGGACACGCCATTCCCCGAATCGCGCGAGGGGCTGGCAGGCAACGCGGCGACGCTCGCCGTCCGGCAGGCCGCCAAAGTCGCGCGCCTCGACGGCCTTGCCGGGAAGCTGGACATGGCCGAGGTCGATGACCAGTTCGCGTTCAAGGAACTGCAGCACCTCGAGGCCCTGGGCCTTGCCCCCAGGGGCCGGGCCCACGAGCAGGCCGCGCACGGCCGTTTCGATGCGGACGGCGAGCTGCCCGTCAACCTGTCGGGGGGCTCGCTCGGGGTTGGCAACCTCCTGGAGGCCAAGGGGATGGCCCGGGCGATGGAAGTCGTGCAGCAACTGCGAGGCGAGGCGGGCGCCCGACAGGTCGACGGCGCGTCGCTTGGCCTTGCCCACGCGTGGCGGGGGCTGCCGACGGCCTCCCACGCTGTAGCGGTCTTTGCCGGTGGGGGTGACCCGCGATGACCCGCGACGTGGCTTGCATCGGCTACGGGATGACGATCTTCCGCCGCCGGCTGCTCGAGACGGGCAAGGAGATGTGCTGGGAGGCGGCCCGCATGGCGCTCGACGACGCAGGCCTCGAGCTGAAGGACATCGACATGGTCATCTTCGGTTCTGCGCCCGACGCGTTCGACGGGATCCACATGAAACAGGTGAACATGGTCGACGGGATGGGCGCCGTTGGAAAGCCGATGGCGCGCGTCTACGTCGGCGGTGGTACAGGCGTGTTCTCCGCAATCGCCGGCTGGTGGCACGTCGCCTCGGGCATGGCCGAGCGCGTGCTCGTGGTCAACGAGGAGAAGATGTCCTCCTGCCTGCCGCACGCCCAGAGCGTCTTCGGGCACATCTGGGACCCGATCCTCGACCGCCCGCTGCGCCCGAACCTGGTCTGGATCTTCGCAATGGAGATGCGGCGGTACATGTCGCGCTACGGCGTACCCCACGAGGACATCGCCGCCGTCGCCGTCAAGAACAAGCGAAACGCGGTCGACCACCCCTGCGCGCAACTTGCCGACCCGAACATCACCGTCGACGACGTGCTAAACTCCGAGCCGATGGCCCTTCCAGTCCGCCGCCTCGACATCTCCCCACCCTCGGACGGCGCGGCGGCGCTTGTGTTTGCCGCCGACGATGTTGTCCGCCAGCACACCGACGACCCGGTCTACATTTCCGGCGTGGGCTGGAACCTGGACACGACCATGTGGCAGTCGCGCGACCTCGTCTTCCCGCAGTACGTGGCGCGCGCGGCGAAGATGGCGTACAAGATGGCCGGGATTACCAACCCGCGCAAGGAGATCCACGTGGCCGAACCCTACGACCCCTTCGACTACAAGGAGTGCCACCACATGGAGGGGCTCGGGCTTGCCCCCCGGGGCCAGGCGGCCAAACAGGTCGCCGAGGGACTGCACGACCGCACGAGTGACCTGCCTACCTGCCCGTCGGGTGGTCTGCTTGGCGTCGGGAACCCGATCGCCGCGACGCTCGGCATCAAGGTCGGCGAACTCTACCTGCAACTTGCCGGCAAGGCGGGCCGGCGGCAGGTGAAGAACAACCCGAACGAGGGGGTAACGCAGGCGTGGGGAGACCTCATGCAAGTGGGGACCGTCCTCACCATGAGGAGGGGGTGAGCCCGTGGAACGCGTCGAAGGGTGGCCGGGTGTCGGGCTCTCCAGCAAGGAGTTCTCGAAGGTCGCCCACGCGGAGTGGGCGCCGCGGATCAAGTACTCGTTCGCGGCCGGCGAGGCCCTCACGCGGTTCCTGGAGGACATCGAGCAGGGGAAGCTCACGGGCAGGCGCTGCCACGAGTGCGGGAAGATCACCTTCCCGCCCCGCATGTTCTGCGAGGAGTGCTACAGGCCCACGGACGAATGGGTCCAAATCCGAGACACGGGCACCATCGAGACGTACTCCGTCTCGTTCGTGGACCAAGACGCGCGGCGGATCAAGGACCCGATCTTTGTCGGTGTGATCATCTTTGACGGGGCGGACTTTCAGGCGCCGGAGACCGGCAGGCAGCGCATGGGGATGATGCACTACTTCGGGGAGATCAAAAAGGACGCTAAGTCCGAGACCGGGTACGACATCGATGTCGGCCAGCGCGTGAAAGCCGTGTGGAAGCCGGCCGGGGAACGCGAAGGGTCGGTGCTTGACATCCGCTATTTCCGGCCGATGAAGGGGTCGGAGGACCCTTTCGCGAAGAGAGCAGGCGCGAAGCGACGCAAGGCGCCCGCGCGGCGCAGGAGGAGGTGAGCGGGGTGCCGTTCCACGAGCGAATCGACAATGCCGCGCGCCTCAAGCACTGGCCCGTCTCGATCGAAGCGACCTACCTCTACACCGCAGGAGTGGCGGGCGAGCGCTTCTTCGGCGAGCTCAAGAGGACCGGCAAGATCCTCGCGACGGAGTGCACGGGCTGCGGGGTCGAGTACCTGCCCCCGCGGATCTACTGCGAGCGCTGCTTTTCGGATATCGGCGGCTCCTGGCACGCCGTCAAGCCCGACGGCGTGGTTGAGTCCTTCACGGTACTGCGCCGGAGCCTCGACGGGGAGGCGCTCGACCCCCCGGAGGTTCGGGCCGTCGTACGGATGGGGAAGGGCCAGGGAGCGATCATCCACCGCTTGCTCATCCCACCGGAGAAGGTGGAGGTCGGCACGCCCGTCCGGGCAAAGATGAAACCGAAGTCGAGGCGTAAGGGCGACATCCTCGATATCGAGGGGTTCGTCGCGCGCTAACTCCATGGGGGGGAACGGCTGGCACCGCAGATCCACGACAATGTCCTGCAGGCCGTGGGTGGGACCCCCCTCGTGCGGCTGAACCGCGTCGCCGAGGGCATCGACGCGACGGTCGTGGCCAAGCTCGAGTCCTCCAACCCGGGCCGCAGCGTCAAGGACCGGATCGGCCTCCACATGATCGAGGACGCCGAGCGCAAGGGACTCCTCAAGCCGGGCGGGACGATTGTCGAGCCCACCTCCGGGAACACCGGCGTGGCGCTTGCGATGGTCGCGGCCGTGAAGGGCTACAAGTGCATCTTCACGATCCCCGACAAGATGAGCGACGAGAAGGTCCGGCGGCTGCGCGCGTTTGGGGCACGGGTCGTCGTAACGCCCACCGCGGTGCCGCCCGACTCTCCGGAGTCATACTACTCGGTCGCCAAGCGCATCACGGAGGAGACCCCGGGCGCGTTCATGGCGATGCAGTACAACAACCTGACCAACACGGAGGCCCACTACCTCTCGTCCGGCCCCGAGATCTGGCGACAGACCGAGGGGAAGATCACGCACTTCATCGCCGGGATGGGGACGGGCGGGACCATCTCCGGCACGGCCAAGTACCTGAAGGAGAAGAATTCCGGCGTGACCGTCGTGGGGATCGACCCGGAGGGCTCGATCCTGGCAAAGGTGGTGCGCGGCGAGAAGTGGACCCCGGAGGAGGCCGTGCCCTACCTGACAGAGGGTACGGGGGAGGACTTCGTGCCCGAGAATCTGCTCACCGAGTTCATCGACGAGGCCGTCACGGTCTCCGACAAGGACGCGTTCCTGATGGGGCGGCGCCTCGCGCGCGAGGAGGGGATCTTCTGCGGCGGGTCTTCCGGGGCTGCGGTCCACGGCGCGCTCGAGTACGTCCGCGAGAAACGGCTCGGGGAGGGTGCGCTCGTGGTGGTCATCCTCCCGGACGCCGGGGAGATCTACCTCTCGAAGATGTACTCGGACGATTGGATGGAGGAGAAGGGATTCCTCTAGGCGGGCTGCACGTGGCAAAGAGCAAGCGACCTCGAAGGGCCCCCCCGGCCGACGGCTTCGCCACCCGCGCGATCCACGTCGGCCAGAAGCCCGACCCGCTGACCGGCGCCGTAACGGTCCCGATCTACCAGACGAGCACCTATGCCCAGCGGGCGCCCGGCGTCCACAAGGGCTACGATTACTCACGGACCGACAACCCCACGCGCACGGCGCTCCAGAAGGCGCTTGCGAGTCTCGAGGGCGGCAAGCGCGCCTTGGCATTCTCCTCGGGAATGGGCGCGGCCACGACTCTCATGCTCTCGCTCCAGAAAGGCGACCACGTCGTCTCGACCCGCGATGTCTACGGCGGCACCTACCGGCTCTTCGAGCAGGTGATGCGGCCGTTCGGCCTCACCTTCACCTTCGTCGAGACGAGCGACGAGCGCCAGATCGGACGCGCGATGAGGAAGAAGACGCGGATGGTGTGGATCGAGTCGCCGACCAACCCGTTGCTCAAGATCACCGACCTCAAGAGGGCCGCTGCGCTCGCGCACGAGGGCGGCGCGCTCTGTGTGGTTGACAACACGTTCGCGTCTCCCTATTTCCAGAGACCCCTGAAGCTGGGGGCGGACGTGGTCCTCCACTCCACGACGAAGTACCTCGCCGGGCACGCCGACGTGGTGGGCGGCGCGCTCTGCCTGGACAACGGGCCCCTCTATGAGCGCCTCAAGTTCCTGCAAAACGCCGTGGGCGCTACCCCGGGCCCGTTCGATTGTTGGCTTACGCTTCGCGGGCTGAAGACCCTGGCCCTCCGGATGCAAGCGCACGAGCGCAACGCGGTGCGGGTCGCGTATTTCCTGGAGGGGCACCCGCGGGTCAAGCGCGTCTACTACCCGGGCCTCGACTCCCACCCCGGATCCGACGTGGCAAGCCGCCAGATGTCCGGTTACTCGGGAATGGTGTCCTTCGAGGTCAAGGGAGGCGTACGCGAGGCCCGGCGCGCGCTCGGTCGGATGCGGCTCTTCAAGACGGCCGAAAGTCTCGGTGGGGTCGAGTCGCTCGTCGAGCTGCCCGCGATCATGACCCACGCGACGATCCCGAAGAAGGAACGACAGAAGGCGGGCCTTGACGACGGCCTTATCCGGCTATCCGTGGGGGTCGAGGACGGCGACGACCTGCTCGAAGACCTGCGTCAGGCCCTCGGTCGGTAGCGCGTGTAGCCTAACCAGACGGCGGCGCCCGTCGCCGCCGCGATGGCGAAGGCCGTGGCGGGCCAGAGGAAGGTGGTGAGGGGGTCATTGGGAACGGAGAGCGAGAACCCGGTCTCCTGGTTCCAGGGCTCCGAATCGGCGGCCCGCGCGGTCACCGCGACCGAGATGTGGTACACGCCCGTCTCGGCTCCTGGCGCCAGCACTCGCAAGGACACCGTTGCCTCCGATGGCGCCCCCGCGCTCCATGGGATGTCCAGCCGTTCGGGCCCTTCGACTCGGACGCCCTCCGGGGCGGTGTAGTTGAACTCTAGCACGAGATCCGCGTTGGTCCTTGCCCCCACCTGAATCAGCACCGTTGCCTCCAGCTCCGGCCCCTCTGCGAAGTAGAGCGACTGCGACGGCAGAAAGTTCAGTACTTGAATGTACGGGCGCACGACCACCCTCGGCTCCTCTAGGTGAGCCGACTCGCACTGGAGGTCTCCCACCTGCATACGGGCGACCAGCGTCGTCACGGCCTCCGACACCGGTTCGCCCGGCGGGACGATGATCGTCACCGTGAAGCTTTGCGGATAGCCCTTAGGGTTCCCCACATGGATGGCCCCTGGGCTGATGCTTACTGGCCACCCCTTGTCCACGACCGCCGTGAGAGTGATGACGACACTCTCGCCATCTGGAGGTGGCTGGTAGGTGACGTTGCCCCTTGTCGAGCCGGCGCCGGGGGACGTCGAGGTGATGGACACCTCGATCACCGGCTTGTCGACCTCGATCTCCACGGCGCACAAACCGGGCGAATGGTCACCGGCCGCCGGGGGGATCGCCGCGAGCGCCAGGAAGAGCGCAAGCCCTGCGATGGCCCATCTAGCGCCTTGCACGTCGGATCACACCCCAAGCGCCAGCAACGGCGACAAGCGCGAAAAGCGCAGCGGCCGAGCCCGGACCCGGCAGCGGCTCGTCTTGCACCTCTACTGAAAAGGTGGCGCGAGCCTCCACTTGCTCCGATCCGCCGGCGGAGGCGACGGCGTCCACTGTGATGGGGTAGGAACCCAACTCGAGGTCGTCCGGCCGGATCCGGAGGTTGAAGGTGGTGTTGGCCGTGCCGTCATCCCGGCGCGCGAACGACAGGCTGCTCGGCCCGTCCACCCGCACACCTTCGGGCGCCGTGTATCGCAGGTCGACATGGACGACCGTGTTGGCAAGGGATCCCAGGGCGATAGTCACCGTTCGCGACGACGTGGAACCGGATATGGCATAGGTGGTCTGCGATGGAGTGAGCGTGACGCTCTCGACATACGGCAGGACCGCAACCGTCGGTTCGTGGACCGGCGAAGACGAACATTGGAGCCCGGCGACGTGCATCCGTGCCACGACGGTGACGATCCCTGAGGACACCGGCTCGGCGGCCGGGACACCCACGGCCAGGGTGAATTGCGAGGTCCTTCCAACGCTCCCGCTGACCTGGATCGTTTGGGGGCTGATGCTGATCACCCAACCCGTGTCGACGATCGCTGTCAACGAGATGGTCGCCCGCTCGAGGCCAGTCGGCGTCGTGGCCGTCACGGTGCCGGACGTCGACGCCGCGCCGGGGTCCGTGGCGTTGACTGATGCCTCGATGTAAGGGTCGTCTATAGAGACCTCGACGGTGCAGGGTTCGGGCGGCGCGGCCGCGGCGATGCCCGTAGCCGCTGAAAACATCAGAATCAGGGCCATCCCGGTCCGCGCGAACCTAGCGCCTTGCACGGCGGATCACACCCCAAGAAACAGCTGCAAGAACCGCGACCACAATCGCGACGATCCCGGCGGCTTCCAAGATCGTGTCGATGGGCGAGGCCTCCTGCGAGGAACGGGGAATGTAGATGGTCATCCCCAGGTCCCCGTGCATTTGCGGGTGCCCCTCGACGTCGCCGTACACATCCATTGCGAATTCGTGCGGGCCCGGTGGCAAGTAACGCGCCCGCAGGACGATGTCGATCGTGGCGTTGTCGGTCCCGCCCACTTGCGGGTTGAGGGTCAGCGACCGGAGGGCGACGACCTCCACCCCGGCTTCCACGTGGTACTCAATCGTCACGCGGACGGCCGCGTTTGCAACAGCTTCAATCTCTACACGGAACTCGACCCGCCTGGCGTCGTCCGATACGTTGAGCGACTCGGGGATGATGTAGCCGGCGAACCGCTCCACGATGGGGGCCACCGTCACCGTCAGGTCGGACGACGATGCACCCTGGCACGGGTAGTACCCCGAATCGACCTCGACAGTCAATGTGACGCGCGCGCTTGCCCCGACGGGCTCGCCGAGCGGAACCGTGACCTTCACCAGCACGGATCCCGAATTCCCGACCCCCTGTATGGCCCAAGTCCCGGGCGAAACGCTCGCCGCCCAACCTTTGTCGGTTCTTGCGTCCAAGGTCAGTGTGACGTCCAATCCGTTTGGCTTTTCCACGGTGACTTGCGCGGCCGCGACTGCCTCCGTGGTTTCCGTCGGAGACGCCTTTACGTCAACATTCGTCTGACCCAAGTAGATGGTAACGGTGCACGCTGCTGGGTTCGGCGGCAGCGCTACCGCCGTCGGGGCCGCTACAAGGAGCGCGAGGAGGAAAGCTATGCCAACGGAAATCCGCACGCGGAGGCCCATCGCCTCTTCTTCTGGACGGGGGGCCTATTTGGCCTTTCTGGAGGGACGGGACGACGATCGGCGGCGTGCCTTGCCCTTGGCGGCCGGGCGCCCGTGGGCGACGGCTGCCCGCGTCACCACCTCGAGCTCGCGCCCGAACTCCTCGGCGACCCCGGACCCGACCAGCAGGGGAGACAACACCACCGCCCGGAGCAGGAAGAGTTCACGGGTGTGCTCCCACTCGGTCCGTGCGATACCCATGGACTTCAGGAACGGGACGGGCGCGCTTCCGTACTCCGCGCGCGTCAGCCGGGTGGAAGAGAGGATGAATCGCCCGGGCTTCGCGCCGACCCGTTCGATGTCGAACGCCCGGAAGATCCGGCGGTTGAGAGCGTTCATCCGGTCGAGCCGCCGCTCGTTGGAGGGCTTGAGTCCGAAGCACAGGATGTTCAGGTCAGGCTTGGTCAGCAGCCGGGCGCGCAGCCGCGACCGGCCGGTCGTGGTGGTAACCTGCTTCCCGTCTAGGGCCTCGACAGCCGCCCCAAACTCCCTGGCGGCCGAGACCGCCGAGGCGACCAGCGACCCGTAGCCCCCCCCATGGAGGCCGACCACCCGGTGGGCAAGCCACGCGGCCGCCGCCGCCGCGCCGGGCCTTGTCCCTTCCAGGATGAACCCGCCGATCGAAGTGGGCGGGTGCTCCTGCCAGTCGTCCAGCACGTGGCCGAAGTACGGCCGTGGCGTCGCGAGCACACCCCGGACATCGCCATCGCGGAACAGGACGGCGCCCGCCGGGACGGGGACGTACCCGAATTTGTGCGGGTCGACCGTGACCGAGTCGCACTGGGGCAGGGCGAGGAGGGCCCGCGCTACCTTGGGGTCGGGGAAGACGCCCATGTGGTGCAAACGCGCGACCGCCCGGGCATTCTCCAACGACGCCGGGCCGCCGTTGGGTGGAAGGAAGACCGAGCGGACATAGCCGCCATAGGCCGCGTCCGCGTGGATGTAGAAGGGAGTGCCCCGCTTTGACTCGCGCCTCTCGATGGTCACCACCTCGTCGACGGGGTCCACGGCCCCCTCGGCCGTCGAGCCAACGACCGCCACACAGGCGAGCACCGCCTCCCCCGCGTCGCGGCACTCATGGACCCGCTCGACGAGCGCGCGTGGCCGCATCCGCATGTGTTCGTCCACCTCGACGAAGCGGAGCTCCAGGATCTCCGCGACCAGTACGACGAGGGTCTCGC
>CBEUCC010000043.1:0-18118 GCA_965541515.1 uncultured Thermoplasmata archaeon | reverse complement strand
CACACGGAGGTGGCGTCGGTTACCGCCGGCTCGGGCGCCGAGGTCTCGCAGGAGATCGAGCGGCTGGCCAATGACCTCGAGCGCGCCAAGGTAGACGCCATTGAGGCGCGCAAGCATGTGGATTCAAAAGCCCAGCAGATGGAGGGGTTCCGGCAGGCAGCCGAGAAGGAGAAACACACCCGCTCCGAACTGGAGCTGAAGATGAAATTCGTACTCGAGGAACTGGAATCGGTAAAGGTCGAGGCCGGCCGGGCGAAGGCTACGGCACTTGCCGCCCACGCGGCCACACAGTCTGTGGCGCGGCGAACCCCGCCGGTCCCGGAAGTGCCAACCGACAGCAGGCCGGCGCAGGACCAGGAGCTGCCGGCACCGGCCGCCCCCGAGCCCGCCGAGACGCGCGAGCAACGGGTCACGATGCTTGGCGCCTCGTCCGACGAGGCGACGCCCGTGCAGCGCATCGAGGGCGTTGCGGCGGCGAGCAGGGCCGGCGAGCGCAAGGAGATCCCGGAAAGCGAGATCTCGGTCCCCGGGGAGCTCGTGGACTACCTCAGCAAGCCCAACGGCCGCTCGATGCTCATAAAGGGCAAGCGGCGCGTGGGAAAGACCAACTTCGCGCTCTCCCTGGCCGAGGCGATAGCCAAGTACCAAGACGAGGTCCTGCTCGTTCTCACGGTCGACCCGGACCAGCGCCTCGTCGAGGCGTACCCGTGGATCTCGGACAAGAAGGTGGACGACTACCTCACGATCCACCGCCCCAATACGCCCAACGCAATCCTGCAGCCGCCGCCGGCCGACGCGGAGGAGGAGAGGCGGTCGATGATGACGGCGGTTCGCTCGCTCCACCCGGAGGCGCCAGCGGCCAGCCTGCCGCCGTTGCTCGAGCGGCGGAAGGCGTACCGCGTCAACACCAAGCGGATCTCGCGCCTGCTCTCCCTCAACCCGGCCATGAAGGAGGTCATCAACCTCTACGACGCCGTCGAGCGGATGCTGCCCGACAAGCCCGTGATCATCATCAACCGCGCCGATTCGCTTGCGCGCAGCCACGGGATCCAGTACAAGGCGCTAGTCGAGACGCTCCACAGCGACCTCGTGCGCGGGGCAAACTGCACCTTGCTGCTGGTGCAAGAGCGCGACGTGAACGTCCAGGCCGACAAGTCGGTGGATGGCGTGGTGGTCCTGCGTGACATTTCGCGGACGGAGGACTTCCTCGGCGAGATCGCGATCACCTCGCTCCAGGACGTCGTGCTCAAGCGCGCCCGCGTGCTCTACCGGTTTGCCGGCGGCCGGATCAAGCTCATCGAGAGCGCCACCGTAGGCAGCACGACCGAGGTCTGAGCGGTACGTCAGAGGTCGGGCGGCAAACGTTTATGTGAGCAGGCAGGGGATCGATCGAGAGGCCAGGAGGAGGAGGAAAGGACATGGCCACCGAGCAGGTTCCGGACGTGACGCGCAACAGCGCGCTCGAGCGGTATATGGCCGCCTACCGGCGCCGCGGCGAGATCGTCAAGGCACGCTCGAGCGAAGGCGTGTCCGCGCCGCGGGCCGAGCGCGAGATGGCCCGATCGATCAACGTAGAGGCCCCGGGGTTGGCCGCTGTCGACCTGGCCCCGGACACCGAAGAACTCCGGCGAGAGCTTACCGCAAAGGAGGAGGAGCTCAACCGCGTCAAGAATGACTTTCACATCAAGATGCGCAACACCATCGCGCTCCAGCGGATCAAGTACGAGAAAGAGCTCAACGACATGAGCCGCAAGCTCCAGCAGTATTCTGAGTTCAAGAAGGCGGAGGAATACCTCCGCGTCAAAGAAGGCGAGATGGACAAGTCCCGCCTAGATCTCAAGAAGAAGATGGCAGAGGTCGAGGACCTCCGCGAGAAGCTCATGCGCGCGCAGGCCGGCGGGGGAGTCGTCGGCGCCGCGGTGCTCGGCCTCACTTCTGCCGAGGTGCAGGCGATGGAGGACGAGTTGCGCCAGGCCCGGATGCAGCTCGAGGAGTTCCGCGACATGTACACGCGGGAGGAGAAGCGGCGCGCGGAGATCGAGTCGGAACTTGAGAACCTCAAGAAGGGTTCCATCGCCATGATGAAGTATGTCACGAACCTCCAGCGGCGGAAGCACGACGAGGAGGTCGAATCGCTCAAGGAGACCGTCCGCGAGGAGGAGGGACGGCGCAAGACACTCGAAGAGCAGTTGGGGACCCTCGAGGGGGAGCTCGCCGAGAAGAAGGAGGCCCTCGCCCGCGCACCTGCGGGCGCGCAAGCGGTCGCGGGCCGACCCGTCAGCGTGCGCGGCGGTTCCATTGACAGTGAGGCAATCAAGAAGCAGGAGGCGGAGCTTGCCGTCGTGCGGAAGAAGCTCGAGTCGAAGGACAAGGAGCTAAATGTACGCAGGCGCGACCTGGACCAGCGGTTCAAGGAGCTCAAGGAAGAGCGCGAACTGCGCCGCGCGGAGGCGGACAGCAAGTTCAACCAGGAACTCGACAAAGTCCCGGCTATGCAGAAGCTCGTCGTTCAGAAGGACGACGCCATCAAGGCGATGCGCATCGACATGGAGGCGCGCGAGGATGAGTTACGCAAGATCAAGAACCTCGTGAAGTACAAGGACGAGGAGTTCAACCGCCGCCAAGAGGAACTCGACTACAAGCAGAAGGTCGTCGACCAGCACCTGCGCAAGCTCCAGGAGGCGCGCCAGGCGGAGGGGTCGTTGGACCAGCTGGAGATGAAGAAGCGCCTCCAGCAGCTCGAGCGCGAGATCGCCGCGAAGGAGGAGGAGATGATCACCAAGGAGAACTTCCTCCGCCAGAAGGAGGGGCAGCTGCGCCTTCGCGAGGAGCACGCCGTCCGCGAGGACGTCGAATCGCGCCGGAAGGAGGTCGAGCTGGAGATCAAGGCGCGCAAGGTCAAGACGGGCGCGCCCCGCCTCGACGACCTACTCTTCGGTGGGTACCCCATCGGATCAAACGTGCTGCTCTCCGGCCCGGCGTTCATCGGCAAAGAGGTCCTGTCTTACTCGTTCATCGCGGAAGGGCTCCAGAAGGGCGTCCCGTGCGTCATGGTGCTAACAGACGTGGCGCCGGCCAACGTCATAGAGGAACTCGCGGCGCTGCTCCCGTCCGTTGAGGAGTACGAGAAGCTCGGCCTTCTGCAGTGGGTCGACTGCTACTCGCGGGCCATGGGCGAGTCGGTGGATAGGCCCAACACGCAGTACATCGACCACCCCACAGACTACAAGGCGATCATGGAAGCCCTCGAGATGACCGTCGACCGGTGGATACGCGAAGAGAAGCACCCGACGTACCGGATGGGCGTACTCTCGATCTCCACGTTCATCACGTACTCGGACGTCACCGCCACGTTCCGATTCCTGCAGATGCTCACGGGCAAGACCAAGATGCGCAAGGGTGTCGCGCTATACCTCATCGACGAGGCGATGCACTCGCAGACGGACCTCGCGAACCTCGCGCACGCGATGGACGGGTCGCTCCAGGTCAAGACCGAAGGGACGAAGAACTATATCCGGATCGTCGGAGTGACAGACGTTCAAAACCGCGGGTGGATCGCGTACGAATACTCCCGCAAGGGCCTGAACATCGGCTCGTTCTCGCTGGACAAGATCCGGTAGGGGCCGGCCGGGTCACCGTCCCGAGTATTTAAGGAATTGAAGGCGCCGTCGCGACGGCCAAGAGCATGGACGAGCGGGGGTCACCCCAACCCTTTTTAAGGGGTTCCCTATTTAAAGGGCCCTCGGCCCGCTTTAAAAGGTGATTTCACTGCCAGACGACGTTCCAGGATTCCGAATCGAGAATGTAGTCGCAACCTCGCTCCTTAACAGCGAACTCGACCTCCCGTCGATCGCGCTGACCCTCGAGGGGGCCGAGTACGAGCCCGAGCGGTTTCCGGGCCTCATCTACCGGCTGGAGACCCCGAAGACGGCGACCCTCTTGTTCCGGTCGGGCAAGATGGTGTGCACCGGGGCCAAGTCGATCCCCGAGGTCCACCAAGCCATCAATACGGTCATCAAGCGGCTCATCAGCTCTGGCGTCAAGGTCTCCGAGGACGTCGAGATCACGATCCAGAACCTCGTGGCCTCGACAGACCTTGGCAGCCCGCTCAACCTCAACACGATCACGGTGTCGCTAGGACTCGAGAAGGTCGAGTACGAGCCGGAGCAGTTCCCGGGGCTCGTCTACCGGATGGACGTACCAAAAGTCGTCCTGCTGCTCTTCGGCTCGGGGAAGATGGTCTGCACCGGCGCGAAGAAGCCGGACGACGTAAGGGAGGCCATCATCAACATTCTCGACGAGCTGAGGAAGGCGGGACTCATCCAACAGTAAGGCGCCCGGCAGTTTCTCAAGGGCCAGCCCGATAGGGGGGCCGTGCCCGGCCCGCCGAAGGTCCCTTGCTTCGACGACCACTTCCACCTCGACCCCATTCACGGGGACTACCTGGCAAGCGTCGACACGTTTGCCAAGGCGGGAGGCACGCACTTCCTCCTCGTGCACAAGCCCGACTTCGAGAACCTGTCGGCGACGCCCGACGCGTACGAGGCGGAGTTCCGCAAGACGCTGAAGATGGGCCACGAGGTCAACGCGCACGGGCCCGTGCAGTGCATCGTGGCGCTGTGCCCCCACCCGGCCGAGTACCCCCGGCAGGCAGAGCGGCTCGGTTTCGAGGGCGCGTGGGAACTGATAACGAAAGCGGTCGACACCTGCGCGGCGATTGCACGCGAGGACCCGCTCGTCGTTGCGCTCTCGGAGGCGGGCCGCCCGCACTACCCCGTGTCCCCGGAGGTCTGGGCGTTTTCGAACCGGCTTATGGACTACGAACTCGCGGTGGCCAAGGACGCGGGGCTCGCGGCCCAGCTGCACACGGAGTCTGCCACGCCCGATGTGATGCGCGACCTCGCCGCGCACGTGGAGGCCGTAGGTCTGGACAAGGACCGCGTCTCGAAGCACTACTGCCCCCCGCACGTGCTGCCGGAAGAAAACCACGGGCTCTTCCCGTCGGTTCTTGCCTCGCGCAGTTCCGTGAAGGAGGCGCTATCCAAGGGGGACCGTTTCATGCTGGAGACGGACTTCATCGACGACAAACGGCGCCCCGGTGCGGTGATGGGGCCGGCGACGGTCCCGCGGCGCACGCGCGCGATGCTGGAGCAGGGCGTGGACGAGGAGCGCATCTGGCGGCTCCACAAGGAGAACCCGGAGCGCGTGTACCAGGTGGAATTGGCCCTCTAGGGGAGGCACCCTTTATGGGCGGGGCTCGGGTTGGCCGGGCCGTGTTCGAGGAAGTCATCGTCCCGTGCCACGGGCGTCTCTTGGAGGAGGAGGCGCTGCCGGCGATTGGCAAGGCGCTTTTTGGAAAGGACCTCGAGCCGCTGGCGGCCTTCGTCAAGAAGTTGGAGGTCGCCGACGAGGCGCTGGCGGCGGCGATCCAGCAGGACTGGCAGGACGTGCGCGAGGACGTACTCCACGGGCAGATCGACTACAGCGGGAAGGGGCCGCTGCCCGAGCACTGGAAGCAGTACATCGACCGCGACGCGAACTACTACGACTGGCGCCACCCGAAGTGGGCGCACGACGCGGAGCGGCTCCTGGTGGACACGACGATCCGGACGGCGCACGCCCCCGGGTGGGACGGGCAAGCGCACCCTGAGCCCCGGACGACGGCGGGGTTCGTGGACCTGCTGATGGAGGTGGCGCAGCTGCTCCCCGATGGCAAGCCGTTCGTGGATAAGTTCCTCGAGGGGTTGCCGGAGTGGATGCAGCATGCCAACGCATACACCGGCGGGTACCTCACGGAGAGCGAGACCGCCGCGTTCCTCGAGCTGCTGGAGGCGAAGAAGGGCGCGCTGGAGGCGGGGCTCAAGACCGCGCCGGTGCTCCCGTCATTCCTGGGCCTACTCAAGCGCGCGCGCGAGGCAGGCCTCGGGCTCTCGTGGACCGTGCCGGGGATGTCGCGGTAGAGAAGCGCCCGCACGGACTAGCCCCGCTGGCGCGTGTAGGCCAGGACCGAGTCGAAGACGAGTTTGCCGTCGCCCCACTCGCCCCGGTCGGTCCGGGTCCAGTCGGGGTGGTTGACCCCGAGGTACGAGCGCTCCGGGTGGGGCATCATGCCAAACACGTTCCCGGCCCCGTTGCAAAGGCCGGCGATCCCGCCCGGCGAGCCGTTCGGGTTGTGCGGGTACTCCCCGACCTTCGAGGTTGCGGGGTCGACATACCTAAAGACGACGCGGTTCTCGGCGTCTAGCCGCTTGAGATGCTCGAGTTCGTTCTCCTGGGGGAGCGTGAAGCGCCCCTCACTGTGGGCGCTGGGGATGTAGAGCACGGAGCCCGTCTTGATCTTGGATGTGAACGCGCAGCGAGACGTCTCGGCGCGCAGGTACGTGGGGCGGCACTCGAAGCGGTCCGACGCGTTGACGGCGAGCGCCGCCTCCGGCTCGTCAGCGGCGGTCTTCTCCCCAAGGGACGGGAGCAGCCCCATCTCGACGAGCACCTGGAAGCCGTTGCACATTCCGCCGACCGCCTTGCCGGCCTCGACGAAGTCGAGGAGCTCCTTGCGGGCTTCGGCTTTGAGGCGCGCGGCGAAGATGGCCCCGGCCCGCACGTAGTCCCCCGCAGACCACCCGCCCGGGAACATGAGGATGTGGTATTCTTCGAGGCTCCGCTGTGAGCCGGCGGTCGTGGTCTTGCCCAGGAGCTGCTTGAGGTGCACGAGTTCCGCTTGGGCCCCGGACCGCAGGAAGGCGTCGAGCATCTCCTGCTCGTTGTTGGTGCCCTCCATCCGCAGGATGCAGACCCGGATCTCCGAAGTTCTCAGGCCCGGCTCCCCGCGGCCAGAGGGGGCCGGGGGGAATTTGAGTTTGCCGGGCAACGCTAGAGGAGGATTCCGCCGTCGACGCGCACGACCTCCCCGGTGACCATGGACGCCCGCGGCGACGCGAGAAAGAGGACGACCTCCGCCACCTCCTCGGGCTTGACGGCCCGCCCAAGGCGGGTCTCGCTAAGCGCGCGCTCGCGGATCTCCGCCGGGAGGCGCTGGGTCATGGGTGTGTCCACGAACCCAGGCGCGACGCCGTTGACGCGCACCCCGAAGCGCGCGTACTCGAGGGCGGCGTTGCGCGTGAGTGCAACCACACCGGCCTTGGAAGCGGCGTAGTTGGGCTGGCCGAACCGCGCGCGCATTGCGTTCACGGAGGCCACGGTCACGATAGCCCCGGTCGTCCCCGAGTCCTTGAAGGCCAGGCCGGCCGCGCGGATGTAGTTGAAGGTGCCCTTGAGGTTGACCGCGATGACCCGGTCGAACTCCTCCTCGGTGATCTTCAGGAAGCTCCTGTCCTTGGTGATCCCGGCGTTGCACACGACAACGTCGAGGCGCCCGTGTTCGCGGACCACGCGGGCCACAACCTCCTCGGCCGCGGGGAAGGACGCGGCGTCGGACTCGACGGAAAACGCGCGCCGGCCCGCGGCCTCCACGTCGGCCACGACCTGCGCGGGGTCCCCTTCGGGCCCGTAGGATGTAAACGCGACGTCGGCGCCCTCGCGCGCAAAGGCTCGGCAGACAGCGGCGCCAATCCCGCTTGACCCGCCGGTCACAAGTGCTGACTTCCCCGCGAATTCGCCCAAGGGCTACCGGACCCCCCTACCCCACGGGCTTCCCGCACTTGCCGCAGAAGGAAAAGCCCTTGGGTAGCCCGATGGCGCCGCAAGCGCCGCACGTTGTCGCGGGCGGGCCCCACAGGTACTCGGGCGACCCACCGGCCGCGCGTTCCTCCCGGAGCCTGCGTGGTTCGGCCGGGCGCTTCTCGACGAAGGCGCGCATCCCCTCCCACGGCTCCTGGGTGGCGAAGTGGACGGAGAGCCAATCGCGCGCGTGCCCGACGGTCTGGTACCAGGCGAGATCCTTCCAAAAGTTCACCTGCTGTTTCGTGTAGCGCAGAGATTCCGGGAACTTGTCCACGAGCCGCTCGGCCATCTCCGCGACGGTCGCGTCGAGCTGGTCGCGTGGCACGACGCGGTTGACGAGCCCCCACTCGAGCGCCTTGCGCGCGTCGACCCGGTCGCAAAGGAACAGCATCTCGCGCGCCCGGCGGTCGCCGATCATGATCGGCAGCCACTGTGTCGCGCCTCCCGCGGCCACCGACCCGACCTTCGTCCCCACCTGCAGGATCTCAGCGTCCTCGACCGCGACGGAGAGGTCGCACGCCATGTGGAACTCGTTGCCGCCGCCGGCCACGACGCCGTTGACGCGCGCGATCGTCGGCTTGCCGCAGCCGCGCAGCGCCTCGTGGGCCGCCACGAATTCGTTCATGTACTTCCAGTAGTCCCACGGTCGCTGCGTGTAGAGGTCCGCATACTCCTTCACGTCGCCCCCGGTGCAGAACGCCTTCTCGCCTGCCCCCGTCAAGACGATGACAGCGACGTGGTCGTCGAGCGAGGCGTCCCGGAAGGCCTGCTGGAGTTCCATCAGGGTCTTGGTACGGTACGAGTTGTACACGCGGGGCCGGTTGATCGTGACTGTGGCTACCCACGCCTCCTTCGCGTAGAGGATATCTTCGAAACCGAACTCGGAGGCAGGTCGGGCAGAGAGGTCGTGAGGCATGCAAGCACCGTCCGGCCGAGGCACGCGAGCCTTCTTGGGGTTAGCGTATTTACCCGGCCGCCCGCTCCCGGGGAAGGGCTTATCGGTGGTTACATCGTAACTATTTTGGGTAGTAGACGTGGCGCGTCAGGTCCGGCCGGCCTCGAAGGCCCAGTTCATTGTCGAGGGCCACGAGATGGTCGAGAAGGTCGTGAAGCCAAGCGGGAACTCGGGGCGCGTCTACCTCCCGCCGGACTGGATCGGGAAGCGCGTGAAGATCGTGAGGATCGACTAGGGGGCGGTAGACTGGCGAAGCGACGGGTACGCATTCGGAGGATGGTGCGGGGGGACGTGAAGGCAGCCGCGGCGATTGAGCGAAAGGTCACCAAACGCCGGCGTACGGGGCTCGAGCGCAACCTCCGGGCGCGGCTGGCCCGGCCCAGCGATTCGATCTGTCTGGCTGGGGAGGTCGACGGGGTCCTCGCGGGGTTCCTCGTCGCGGAGCTACGCCGCGTCGACTTCGGGGACCCCGACCCCGTGGGGTGGATCGACGTGGTCGGTGTGGACCCCTCCCACCAAGGAGAAGGGATTGGCTACATGCTCGGTAACGAGGCGATGCGCCGCCTGGAGGCGAAGGGCGCGCGCCGGGTGAAAACACTCGTCGGCTGGGACGCGGGCGACATGGTCTCCTACTTCTCGAAGCTCGGCTTCACCCGCGGCGACGAAATCCTGCTCGAGACCAACCACTAACCTCGCCAACACCTCCGACGTAAATGCCGATAGGTTATAGTGTAGCTACATTGTAGCGAGCCCGGCCCCTCGGGGTCGGGTGATCCCCGTGGCCCAGGCTCCGCTGGTTGAAAGGTACTACGACTTGGCGACCGACCCCGATTTTCCTTCCGTGCGGTCGTGGAAGGAGCGCACCGGCCGGAAGGCGATCGGGTACTTTCCGGTGTACCCGCCGGCCGAGATCATCCACGCGACCGGGATGCTCCCCGTCGGCGTGATGGGCGGTGGCACGCGGGTGGAGATCGACCACGCGGACTCGCGCATGCAATCGTTCGTTTGCTCGATCTCACGGTCGACGCTCGAATTGGGGATGACGGAGCGCGTCGACTGCCTCGACGGAATGGTCTTCACGACGATCTGCGACGTCGCCCGTAACCTCTCAGGCGTCTGGATGCGAAATTTCGGGGGAAACGGCTACCTCTGCGAGCTCCTCCACATGCCCCAGCGCTCGAGCGACGCGGCGGCCACCATCTACCTCACGGCGGAGTTCCACCGGCTCGCCGACCGACTCGCGAAGGCGTCGGGCCAGGAGGCCACGCCCGACCGGCTGGCGAACTCCATTGCCCTTTACAACCGCTCCCGCGCGCTGCTGCGCGACCTGCATGTCCTGCGCCGCGAACACCCCGAGAAGGTCACCACGAGCGAGCTCTACGTCCTCGAGCGGCTGGGCTGCGTGATGGGGCGCCAGGAGCACAACAAGCTCCTCGAGGAGGCGCTGGCCGAGGTCGGCGCGCGCAGCCCGAAAACTCGGGACGCCGTGCGCGTCCTGGTGGAGGGCTCGTTTTGCGAGCAGCCCCCCGTCGAGCTCCTCGAGATCTTGGAGGAGGCGGGGTGCTACGTGGTCGACGACGACCTGCTCGTCGGGCACCGGTGGTTCGACGAGGATATTCCGGTCGACGAGGAGGACCCCCTGCGGGGGCTGGCAAGATCCTACGTCGACCACTCGAAGATGACGAGCGTGCGCTACCAGGGGAAGGGGCGGCGCAGCGAAACGATGATAGGTCGGATGAAGGAGTCACGCGCCGACGGGGTCGTCTTCTGCGCCGCCAAATTCTGCGAACCCGCGCTCTACGATTATGTCCTTTTCAAGGAGGTCCTGGAGCGCGAGAGCGTGCCCTACCTCGCCCTGGAGTTTGAGGAGAAGATGGGCGCCTTCGAGCAGGCCAGGATGCAAATCGAGACGTTTGTGGAGTCTATCATGTTCGCATGAGGGGAGGGATACCGGTGGACGCAAGAGGACCGCTTGACCACCCGCTTGAGTACCAGGACTCCGGGAAGATCCTGCAGCGAAAGATGATGACGCAGGAGTACAAGGCGCTGGAGAACGCCCGCAAGGCCGGCCAGAAGGTCGCGTACCTGTTCATCTCGGGAAACGTGCAGGAGCTCCTTCGCTCCTTCGGGATACTCGTTGCGTACCCGGAGATCAACGCGCTGCAGTGCGGGATCAAGAAGGCCGCGGGCCCGCTCATCCTCAAGGCGGAGGACATGGGCTACTCGTCGGACGTCTGCGGGTACGTGAAGAACGACATCGGCCTAATGATGCAGCAGGGCCAGAGCCCGATGGGCCGGGTTCCAAAGCCCGACCTGCTCGTGTGCAACTTCTCGGGGTGCAACACCTACATCAAGTGGTTCGAGGCGCTGGCGGAGTTCTACGATGTGCCGCTCTTCATGCTCGACGTCCCGTATGTGCGGGGTGGGGAGATCCCGAAGGAGGACATGGACTACACGGTCACACAACTCGAGGAGCTGGCGGGGGTCTGCGAGCAGGTGACGGACAGGTCTTTCGACCGCGCCGATCTCTCCCGGATTCTCGCGCTCTCGCGCGACGCGGAGGACCGCTGGTGCAAGGTGCTGGAATCGGCGGCGAACGTCCCCTCGCCGATCGACGCCTACTTCGAGGCGGTCTTTTTCATGGCGGGAATCAACATCTTCCGCGGCACGCCGGAGTGCGTCGACTACTACGATACCGTCCTGCGGGAAATCGAGGAGCGCAAGGAGGCCGGGATTGGCCCGGTCGAGAAAGAGCGCTTCCGCGTTGTGATTGAGGGGCCCCCCCCGTGGCCGCACTTCCGGTCCTTCTGGGAGCTCTTCAAGCGGTGGGGCGTGGTGTGCACCGCCGCAACCTACCCGAAGGTCGGCGGGCTCTTCGACGAGGGGCTAAGGCACGACCCGTCGCGACCGATGGAGTCGCTGGCCGAGTACGCACTCAACTGCTACACGAACTGGTCGCTCCACAAGCGCAGCGGCCTGATTGAGAAGTACCTGCGCGACTACAAGGCCGAGGCGCTCGTCATCCACTCCGTCAAGAGTTGCCGGTCGTTCTCCGTCGGCCAGGGGGACTTCCGCGACGACTTTGCGCACCACAAGGGCGTCCCGACACTCCTGGTCGAGTCGGACTTGGCCGACCCGCGCTACTTCCAAGAGGCGCAGCTGCGCAACCGGATTGACGCGTTCTTTGAGGCGCTCGACCACCGGCGCAAGGTGGCGGCGAGGGCGGTGTGACGATGTACTTCGCAGGCGTGGACGTGGGCTCGACGACGACGAAGGCGGCGATCCTCGACGAGCGGCGCAAGATCGTTGGCAAGAGCCTCCTTGGCACGGGTGCAAACGTTGTGCGCGCGGCCAAGCGGTCGTTCCAGGAGGCGCTCCACGAGGCCGGGCTCGATGAGCACGACATCGGTTTCGTCGTGGGCACGGGGTACGGCCGGTACAAAGTGCCGTTTGGAAACACCCAGGTGACGGAGATCTCCTGCCACGCGCGGGGCGCGATCCACATCTTCCCCGGGACGCGCACGATCCTGGACATCGGGGGCCAGGACACGAAGGCAATCCGCGTGAACGAGACGGGCGACATCATCGACTTCTCCATGAACGACAAATGCGCGGCCGGGACGGGCCGGTTCCTGGAAGCGTGCGCGGGTGTCGTCGGCCTCGCGCTCGACGAGATCGGGCCGGTGTCGCTCACCTCGGACACCCCGTTGCGGATCACGAACGTGTGCACCGTGTTCGTCGAGCAGGAGATCATGTCCCACCTGTCGCGAGGGAAGAAGACGGAGGACATCCTGGGAGGGGTGCACCGGGCGATCTCGTCCCGCAGCGTCGCGCTGCTCAGGCGCGTCGGGATCGAGCCGGAGATCACGTTCACGGGGGGTGTCTCGCTGAACACGGGGATGGTCGTGGCGCTGGAGGAGCGGCTGGGCCAGAAGATCAATGTGAGCCCGCTCTCGCAGCACCTCGGTTCCGTCGGCGCGGCGCTCTTTGCAAGCGAACGCGCGGAGGGGGCACCCCCTCCACCGCGGCCGCCAGGGGCCCTACCAATCGCGAGGGGGAGTTGACATGAACGTCGTTGCGGGAGTGGACATCGGGGCGGCCTCGACGAAGGTCGTGCTGCTAGACGAGCACCGGAAGATCATTGGCCGCCTGATGCAGCCGTCGGGGTCGCGCTTGGACGAGGCGGGCCAAAAGGGGCTGGACGCGGCGCTGGCCAAGGCCAATCTGCCCAAGGGGGACGTGCGCTATGTCGCGGCCACCGGGTACGGACGGTACCAACTATCGGTACGGGACATTCAGATCACCGACATGACTTGCCACGCCCGCGGGGCCTTCGAACTCTTCGACGGGGTGAACACAGTCGTGGACATCGGCGCGCAGAACACGCGGGCGATGTCGCTGCGCCCGGACGGGCGCGTCGCGCGCTTCAAGATGAGCGAGCGGTGCGCAGCGGGCGCCGGCCGGTTCCTGGAGCGGGTGGCCCGCGCGCTCGAGATGGAGATGGACGAGCTCTCCCCGGCGGGCATGCGGTCGACGGACCCGCAGCCGATCTCATCCATCTGTGCGGTCCTTGCCGAGTCGGAGATCATCAACCTCGTCACCGAAGGCCGGCGCGTCGAGGACATCATCCAGGGCGCGAACGAGTCGATTGCCGACCGCATCGTGGCGCTCGTGCGGCAGGTAGGGGCCAAGCCCGAGATCGCAGTCACCGGGATGATCTCGAAGAACCAGGGGACGCTGCGCGCGATCGAGGAGCGGCTCAAGGTGAAGCTCCTCCACAACGATGATTCGCCGCTTGCGGGCGCGCTTGGCGCGGCGCTGCTTGGCCACCACCGGCTCGAGAGGCTGGGGGAGGCGCAAGGCGGCCCGACGCCGGCGGGGGGCGCGGCCGGATGATGGCGCCTCCCTCGGCCGTCCGCCGGAAGGAGCAGGGGGCGGTCGTCACACTCACGATTGACCACCCGCCGGTCAACGTGCTTACCACGGCGGGGATGCAGGAGCTCGCCGCCGCGATCGAGCAGGCGGGCTCCGAGCCGCAGGTGAAGGTCGTGCAGTTGCGGGGTGCCGGACGAGCGTTTTGTGCCGGGGTGGACATAGCCGACCACACGGCCGACAAAGTCGGCCCAATGATGGGCGCATTCAGGCGGCTCGTCCGGGCGCTCGACCAGTGCGAGGTCCCCACGGTCGCCGCCGTCCACGGCGCGTGCCTCGGCGGGGGGCTGGAGGTCGCGGGCTGTTGCGACCTCTTCTACGCCGGGGAGGGCGCGAAACTCGGTCAGCCGGAGATCAAGGTCGGCGTCCTTCCGCCGGCAGCGATCGCGGCATTCCCGTCGCGCATCGGGAGCCGGGCCACCGCCGAGATCGTGCTGCTCGGGGAGAGTTTCACTGCCGCCCGGGGCAAGGAGCTCGGCCTCGTGAACGACGTCCTGCCTGACAGCGAGCTCTTCGAACACGTGGACGGTGTGTGTGCGCAGATGGCTGCGCTAAGCCGGCCGGTCCTGGTGCTTGCCAAGCGCGCCCTCAAGGAGGCGGCCCCGCCGATGAACCCCGGTGTCTTCCACGCCATTGAGCGGATGTACATGGGAGAACTGATGGAACTCGAGGACGCGAAAGAGGGCGTGCAGGCGTTCCTGGACAAGCGGAAACCGGAGTTCAAGGACCGGTAGGAGGACCCCCGATGAAGGCTGCGGTGTTGACATCCAAGGGCGACAAGAAGCTAAGGGTGATGGACGTCCCCGCGCCGAGCGCGGGTCCAGACGACTTGCTCGTGAAGGTGGCGGCATGCGGCCTGTGCCGGACGGACCTCCACTACCTGCACGGCCTCCCGACGTTCAAGGCGCCGCCGATCATCCTGGGCCACGAGGTCGCGGGCCGAGTCGAGGAGATGGGCGCGTCGGTCGAGGGGTGGAAGCAGGGCGAGCGCGTGCTCCTGCCGCCCGTGATCCCGTGCGGTTCCTGCGAGTACTGCTTCAAGGGCCGCGGCACGCTGTGCCTGAACCAGCGGATGCTCGGCAACCACGATGACGGCGGGTTCGCGGAGTTCGTGCGCGTGCCGGCGTGGGCCACGTTCCCCCTGCCAGAGGCGATCCCGCTGGAGGCGGGCTCCATCGTGGCGGACGCCGTGTCGACCCCGTACCACGCGGTGGTCAACCGCGCGAAGGTGCGCCCCGGCGAGTGGGTCGTCGTCTTCGGGTGCGGGGGCGTGGGCCTCTCGACGGTGCAGGTCGCCAAGGCCGTGGGCGCCCGCGTGATCGGGGTGGACATCCAGCCGTGGAAGCTCGAGACCGCCTCGGCGCTTGGTGCCGACGCTGTCGTGGACGGGCGCGACCCCAAGGCGGCAGGGAAGGAGATCAAGAAGATCACGGGGGGAGGCGCTGACGTGGCCCTCGACGTCATCGGGAAACCGCAGGTGCTCGAGTCGGCCACGAACGTCGTCAAATGGGGTGGGCGCGTCATCGTGGTCGGCTACTCGGAGGAGCCCGCCACGCTGCCAGCCGGGCGCATCATGTTCCGAGAGATCGAGGTGAAGGGGTCGCTAGGCTGCGGGCTCCAGGACTTCCCGCGCGTGATCGACCTCGTGGCCCAGGGGAAGGTGCGGCTCGACAAGATGGTCACGCACCGCCTGGCCCTCGACGACATCAACGAGGGGTTCAAGATGCTCGACGCGGGGGAGCCCGGGCTCGTGCGGGCGATCGCGGTCATGGACGGGGGGGAGTAGCCGGTGCCGGCAAGCGGGGCGGACCTCTACGCCAGGCGCGCGTGCGTGGTGCTCTACGACGAGCACCGCAAAGTGCAGCGGCTCCTGAACATGCACGCGCCGGTGCTCGTGATGGAAGCGCGCCCCGAGGACTTCGCGGGGGGCCTGACCGCGGTCCTGGACGGCCTCTTCCGCGAGTTGCCTGGCCACTTCGCCAAAGAGGAGGAAGGGCTCTTCCCGGTGCTGGAGAGCGTGATGGGCAAGCCCTTCCCGCCGGTGGAGGTCATGAAGGAGGAACACCGGGTGGTGCGGGACCATCTGACGGCGCTACACGACGCGCGCGAGCGGTTGGCGAAGAACCCGACCCACGCCGAGGGACGCGCGGCGGCGCTCCGGCACGCCCCGGCGCTCATGGACACGCTGAACGGCCACATCGAAAAGGAGGACCAAGTGCTCCTGCACATTGCCGGCGAGCGGCTGACGGAGGCCCACGACCAGAAGGTGTTGCGGGTCTACGACGAGGTCGACCGCACGGGCCGGAAGTGGTAGACCCCCCCCACCGACGTTCACTCCGCGTCGGACGGCCGGCGGCGCCCCCGAGCGCCGCCCCGCTGACCGGCCCCCCCAGGGTAGGGCGCAAGACGGCCTTGAGACACCCCGCAAGGGGGCCCGGAACCCCTAGCGAAACACCCCCTACTTTCACTCTACCCCCCCGCCCCGCCTCATATACTCCGACCGCCTCGTTAGGGTCGAGGCAAGCCATGCAGACCCAAGAACCGAGGTCCTTCCGGTCTTCCCCGGCGTGGGACTACGCGGAGCGCGCCGAGCGCCGCGAATCCCGCCGGTGGGAAGCGTAGGGAATCACACTACACAAGTCCCCCTCCTCGCGACGCCTCTCGTGGGTGCGCGGGGACCGCGCTGTGCCGGACTCCCCTCCGGCGTGCATCCCATCGCACGCGTGGTTCCCGCTACAGTCCCAAAGCCGCGGCCACCGCGGTTAGGCTGAGGAGGGGGGCGATATTCATCACGAAGTTGTCGTCGACGAAAGGCACATGCAGCCATTCTCCCGCCACGGCAATGGCGGCCCCGAGCGGCACGAGCAGGAGTGGCGTCGCCAGCGGGACGAGGAAGACGCACGCCAGCGCGACGGCGCACCACGCGGCGAACCCGGCCGGTGGCGCCCACCGCTTCAGGTCACGGTTGCGCATCTCCCCAAGGACCGGGTCCACGAGCGTGGTGCCCAGGATCGCGATCATGGCGAAGCGCTGCTCAAAGAACAGCAGCGCGAGGACGTAGCCGGCCGCGCCCCAGAAATAGCCAGCGACACGCTTTCGCTCGTAGTCACGCAGTCCGAAGAAGAGCCACCCCTTGTGGATACGGTAGGCTTCGAAGCACGCGAGCAGCGCGAGGCCGACAAGCGCGATCTCCTGGCGTGAGAGGTCGATCTGGACGACCCGCTCGGGGAGCCACCAGTAGACGACGAATAGCGAGGTGAGGAGGTGGAAGCCGCGCCGGAAGAGGGTCCTGCGTTCAGGCACCGCCACGGGAGGGGACCCGGCCGGTGATAACGGTGCGGGCGGGGGAAGGGTTTTCTCCGGCCGAGCGGCTGGGACTGCCGGCGTGTCGTGAAGGTGCGAACCGTGGAGTCCTTTGCTCTTGGCAGGCGACGCGACATCCGCGAGCGCGGGCGGTTGGCACCGCTGCTCGCCGCGGCAGTCGGGCAACCCCTGATGTCCGCACGTCTCGCCATTGGGGGGCCAGCCAACCATGGCTAGAGGAAAACGCTCCGCCCGTGGCCCCCGGGGAAGCCGCGAGCGCCGAGGCCGCGGCCGCCGCTCAAAGGACATGGAGGAGATCGCCGGCGAGCGGATGGAGGTCCTGATGGAGGAGGCCGCCCGCGCGGTTCGGGCGGACAAGGGCGACCGCGCGCGGCGCTATGTGGACCTCGCGCGGAAAATCGGGATGCGGCACAACGTGCCGATGGCCCGCTCCTGGAAGCGGTGGGTGTGCGCGGGGTGCGGAACGTTCCTCTTGCCGGGGCGAAACGCGAGCGCCCGGGTGCGCCCGGAGCGGACGGTCGTGCGCTGCCTGGAGTGCGGCCAAATCAAACGCGTCGGGCACCGGACCGCGCCGAAGCCTCCCGGCTAGTGGGGCCAGCCGTCTGCTACTTCGTCCATCCGGCAGGCAGCGAACCGTAGGGCTCCGGCATGCGCTTGAGTTGCGCGGCCACCTGGTCCCGGATTTCGTCCGTTGACAGCGCCGGCGCCGAAGGCCTGCCGTTTTGCATGACGGGTTTCAGCATCAGCTCGATTGAGCCGGCACAGTGGGGGCACTTGCCCGGCACGCGTTTGTCCTTCCCGATGACAAACCACCGGAAGCAGTCGAAGCACCGGTAGGACGCCTTGCGGCCGCCGAATTTCCCGCGCTTGACCCGGGTGCGCCCCTCCACCTCGACGATGTCCAGCGAGAAGTCCAGCGGGGGCGCGCCTGCAATGGAGGTCCCGACCCCGAACCCTTCCGCGCCGGCCGCTTTGAGCTCCCTGACGGTGGACGCACTCAGCCCGCCGGAGACGTAGATCTTCACGTGCGCGTGGCCGGCCTCGTCGAGCGCGTGCCGGGTCTCTTGGACGAGCGACACGAAGTCGCCCCGGCGGCTGCCCGGCGTGTCGAGCCTGACGGCTTCCAACTTCTTCCCGAGCAGTTCGGCGGCGGCAAGCGCCCCGAATTTCTCGTCCTTGTAGGTGTCCACAAGCTCGGACATTTCCGCCGGGGTCTTGGCGGCGGCG
>CBEUCC010000042.1:0-18717 GCA_965541515.1 uncultured Thermoplasmata archaeon | reverse complement strand
ACCGATTCGGGGACGTTCCAGCAGCACATGTACGGCGAGGTGGAGGTGTCCAACCAGGAGATCGTCTCCTTCCAGTACGACATCGGCTCGGACATCGCCACACCGCTCGACCTCTTCACAGAGCCGGGCGAGCCGGAGGAGAAGGCGCGCGCGGACTGGGACGAGACATACCGGCGGTACCAGGAGGCGTTCGGCCTGCCCAACCCGAACGGAGCAATCCTAGCGTGTGCGGTGCAGGGGGGATCGCACCTCGCGGTGCGCCGGGCCGCTGCCGAGGCGCTGCGCGCCCTTCCGCCCTGTGTGCACCCCATCGGCGGTGTGGTTCCCATCATGGAGGCCGGGCGCTTCAGCCTGCTTGCCGACGTGATCGCGACGGCCAAGGCGGCGCTCGACACCTCGCGGCCGGTGCACCTGTTCGGCGCGGGCCACCCTGTCGTCCTGCCGCTTGCGGCGTTCCTCGGGTGCGACCTCTTCGACAGCGCGTCGTACGCCAAGTACGCCAAGGCCGGCCGGCTACTCTACCCGGACGGGACGCGGTCGCTTGACGACCTATCGGAGCACCCGTGCGCCTGTCCGGTGTGCAGCCGCCGTCCGCCGGACGAGTTGCGGGCGATGGACGTCCCCGAGCGGACGGTCGAGCTTGCCAAGCACAACCTGTGGGTGCTTGCGGCGGAGTTGCGGCGTGTGCGCCAGGCTATCGGCGAGGAGTCGCTTTTTGAGCTCGTCGAAGAGAGGGCGCACACCAACCCACGGATGCTCGAGGCGGTGCGGCGCCTCGCGCTGCACGGAGACCTGCTCGAGGAGTGCGAGCCCCCGTCGCGCGCGCGGGCCGTCCGGTACTTCGACGCGTCGAGTGCTGTCCGGCCGCTCGTCGAGCGCACGCGCCAGCGCGTCCTTGACCGCCTCGCAATCCCAGCGGGCCCGGCCGCCGTCCTGCTCACTGCGCGCGGAACGCCTTACACGCGCCGGCTGCCGTCGCGGCTTGCCAAGGCTCGCCGCGGCGCGCGCATCCCGCTCCTCTTCGAGACCGTATGGGGCCCCGTTCCGGAGGAGCTGGACGAGACCTACCCCTTCGCGCAGGCGATCGTGCCCGCGACACTTGACGCCGAGAGCGCGTCGCGGGTCGCGCGGGCTGTGGAGGCATGGCGGCGGCGCCACCCCGACGTCGAGCTCATCCGCTACGGCGATGGGCAGCTGCCGCGGCTGGCCGAGGTCTTTGTGCAGCCCGCGCCCTCCCTGGAGGAGTCCACCGGCGCGCGGGTGGCCGCCATCCTCGACTTCCAGTTCGGGAAGGGGGCCCGCGCCGCCCTTGACCGGGGGGCCCTGGAGGTTGCGCGCTCCCCACGGACGGGCCGGATTCGAACGGTCTCGGTCGGCGGCAAGCATGCGTTCGGCCTGCGGGCGCACGATGGCTTCCTCACCCTCTCGATCCACGGCGCGCGCCTCCTTCAGCGCGTCCTGCCGGCCCCGGCCTACCGCGTCACGGTGGACGACGACGCGGCTCCATTCGTCGCGCAGGGCCGGAGCGCTTTCGCCAAGTTCACGCAAGGGTGCGACCCGGCCGTCCGCCCCGGGGACGAAGTCTTAGTGGTCGACGTCAAAGACGGCTTGCTCGGTGTCGGGCGCTGCGCGATGAACGCGCGGGAGATGGCCGACTTCGCGACCGGCGTGGCCGTGCAGGTCAAGGATGGGGTCGGACAGGCGGAGCCGTGACGGGGAGTCCCCGCTAGAGGGTCCCCCCGCAGTTGGGGCAGATCTGCCACGCCGCCTCGACAGGGCTCGCGCACTGGTTGCACGCGGAGGCCGCCGGCTGCTGGGCCGGCTCCGGGGCCGGCTGCGGCCCGGTCTGAGGGGGCTGCGGGCCTGGCTGCGGGCCTGGCTGCGGGCCGGCCTGCGGGCCGGCCTGCGGGGCCGGCGCGGGCGAGGAAGATGGCGGGTGCGCGGGGCCGGGAGCCGGTCCTGGCGCGGGGCGCGGAACGGGGCCGGGCGGCGGGGTCGCGGCCGGCGCGGGCTCTGGCGCCGGCTTGGGCGCATACTTCTGCCGGACGACCTCGTCCGGGTTCTCGAGGAGCGCTGCCAGCTCGCCGCGGGCCGACTCCTTCTCGTGCGTCTCCATCTGCTCCTTGGCCTGCCGCGCCTTGCGGGCCTCCGACGACTCGAAGTAGAACCGGATGAGGTAGAGCGAGACCATCACCACGGCCACCAAGGCTATTGCCACCCAAACGATGGACGGGATCTGCGCCAGGATGTTGTTCCGGTCGATGTCCTGGACGGTCACGCTCATGTCCGCCGCCTTGGCGCCCGGTAGGCCGAAGAGGTGGCCATTGTCGACTGTCACGTAGATGTCGTCGGCCACGTCTGGCTTGAACTGGATCGAAATGTGCGTCGATGGGTTGTTGACCTCCGACCATTCCGCCTGGTAGGCGGTCGCGGAGGTCCGGCCCTCGTACTGCTGGAATTGCTCCTTGCCCCGTTGGACCATGACGTAGACGTCTTGGCCGTTGGACACTTCGATGTCGAACTGGTAGGTCCGGCCAGGCTGGGCGACGAAGTGGTAGGTCACCCAACCGCCCTTTTGGATGGAAACGTTGTCTAGCTTGTAGCCGCCCTCCACCTCGACCGTCCGATGTGTGATGCCCGGCGGCTTGTTCACCGTGACGGTGATGTACGCGATGTCCTGGGCACCGTAGTCGTCCGTGACGCGCAGGATGGCGCTGTAGGTCCCTTCGGACGCGTAGGTGTACTGCACACCCGTCTTTGCCGTCGACTGCTCGTCGTTGTCGGGCTGACCGTCGCTGTCGGCGTCCTCGTTGACGTCGAAGTCCCACGCAAATTTCAACGAGACCTCCGGGCTATCGGCGTCGGTCACGACGACGGTGAAGGAGATCGGCTCGCCGACCGTCCCGGACGGGTTTGACCCGGCCTCGATCACGGGCGGCTTGTTCTCGACGACCGTGATCTCGAGGGACGCGTTGACCAGCTTGTCATCGGTAAAATTGACCCACAGTGTGAAGACCCAGGTTCCGACGGTGTCGAGGCCGTCGTGCTGGAAGGTGCGGGTAAACACGTCCATGTCGTTTGTCGGGTTCCCGTCGGGGTTCGTGTCGTCGCGGCCGTTGGTGTCCCACCAGAGTTCGCGGATTTCCACGCCGGCCTGCACGTCGTCGAAGACGTCGGGGGTGACCGGGAACGGCTCGTTGACCCGCACCTCGAGGGCGGGCCCCACATCCAGCCGGCTCTCGTTTGTGACGGCTCCCTGCGCGGGGCTCGCGGCAAGGGCCAGCATGGCGATGCCGAAGAGCGCCAGGACGGTGAGGATGAGAACTCTCTGGACGCGCAAAGTTGAACCCCGCCAGAAACGCGCGTAGGACTCGTCGGCAACCCGGTTTTCGCGTTATATAGGTTGTGATAATCGGCTGCGGCACGCGTGGACTGGCTCCTACCTGGGCGGCCGCCACGACCGGAGGGCAAACAATATCGCGCGCGCCAGGGCTCCTTGGCCCGATGTTCGGCCGATCGCGAGCCCGCAACCGACCGGAACAGGGGATGGCGGCGCTAGTCCGCCGGCTTCGGGGCGAGCGCTACCTCCAGACCTCCGAGGTCGAACGGGCGTTCATGGCCGCAGACCGGGCAGCCTTCCTGGGCGGCGGGGTACGCGGCCAGGCGTATGTGGACGCGCCCCTCTCGATCGGCCACGACCAGACGATCTCGGCCCCGCATATGGTGGCGATTATGGTTGAGGCACTGCGGGCGCGGCCAGGGATGAAGGTGCTCGATGTGGGCGGGGGCTCCGGGTGGCACGCCGCGGTCATCGCGGGTGTCGTCAGCCCCGGGGGGAGCGTCGTGAGCGTCGAGCGGCTCGCGCCCCTTGCGGAGGTGGCGCGGGGGAACCTGGAGCGTTCCGGGTTTGCCGACCGCGTCCGGATCGTCGTCGCGGACGGCTCGATCGGCTACCCGGGGGAGGCCCCCTTCGACCGCATATCCGTGGCGGCCGCCGCGCCGGGCGTCCCGCCGTCGCTTGTCCGCCAGCTCGAGCCCGACGGCGGGAGGCTCCTCGTCCCGGTGGGCTCCAGGTCGTACCAGGAACTCATGGCGGTCACGCGGGAGGGCAAGGATGTGGCCAAGGAGAACCTGGGCGGATGCGCCTTCGTGCCGCTCATCGGAGCGGAGGGGTTCGCGTGACCGCCGGCCGCGCGCGTCCGGTTGGCGCGCCGCCCGCGTGGCGGATGGACCGGTGGAAGTACTACGACATCACGCATGCCCGACACGAGATCATGAACCCGCTCAAGTCGGAACAGCTCGACCTCCTGGTGTCGGTAGCCGACCTGCCCCGTGGCGCGCGCGTCGTGGACCTCGGCTGCGGGAAGGGTGAACTCCTCTTTCGGCTCGCCCGCCGCTATCGGTGCACAGGGATCGGTGTCGACCTCTCGCCGCGGATGGTCGCGCAGGCCCGGCGCCGGAAGCGCCGCGAGTTGCCCCGCGGGCGGGTCACCTTCGTGCACGGCGACGGCGCTGACCACCGCCCAGCCGGGGGGGTGCGGTATGACCTCGCCGCTTGCCTTGGCGCCTCGTGGATCTTCGGGGGCTACCGGGGGACGCTCGACGCGCTGCGGGGGCTGGCGAGACCCGGCGGGCTCGTCTTGGTTGGAGAGCCGTTTTGGCGCAAGGCGCCGCCGGCCGCGTACCTGCGGGCCTCCGGTGAGTCGCGCTCCACCTTCCTGACGCACGCGGGCAACGTTCGGGCCGCACGTGCGGCTGGCCTCGACCTGCTCTTCGTCGTGGCCAGCACTCCGGAGGAATTCGATGTCTACGAAGGCCTGCAGTGGGCCGCGGCCGACGCGTACGCCCGCCGCCACCCGCGCGACCCTGACCTTGCCGAACTGCGTCGGCGCCTCGCCCACTTCCAGGAGGCGTATGTGCGCTGGGGGCGCGACTGTCTGGCGTGGGCCTGCTACCTGCTGCGGTCGAATCGCCCGAACGGGAAAAGGCGCCGGGGCCCGAAGGCCCCGGGGATGGGGAGGTCGCGCTAGCTAAGGCGGTTCAGATCAATTTGCCGCCGTCGTCGTCGCCGCTGGCCCGCCTGCGAATCCACGAGAAGGCCGCCAAACCGGCCCCTGCCGCGATGGCGAGCCCGAGCGGGAAGGTGTCCGCCCAACCGCCGGTGGCACGGGACGGCGGGGGCGCCGGTACGAGGACCGTCCACGTCATCTCATCAGAGAACTCGCCGTCCGAGATGCGTACGCGCAGCTCGTGGCTTCCGGCATCTGCACCGGTCGGCCGGTACACGAACTCGGCCGCGGTCCCCTGCTCGACGCCGTCGACTGACCACGAAATCGTGAGCGGCAGCACGCCGTCGTCGTCGACCTCGACGAAGAACGCGCCCTCCGAGCCTACGGTCACGGCGACGTCCGTGCCGTTGGGGGTGGCGCGCGTGAAAACGGGGGCCACGTTGGGCTGCGGCACCGAGACGTCGAGCAGCACGACCACGGTCGTGTCCGCTGCCTGTGCCCCGGCGCCGTCAAACAGGTAGCCGTTGTCGACCGTCACGTAAATGTCCGCCTGGCGGTCGATCGTGAAGCGTAGTGTGATGTCGGTCGAGGGGTTGTTGACTTCCGACCACTCCGCCACGTATGCGGTGTAGACCCTGTTCCTGTACTGCAGGAACTGTTCGCTGCCCGTCTGGACCGCGACATAGACCTTCTGACCGTTGCTCACCTCCACACTGTACTCGTAGGTGCGCCCGGGCTGCGAAACGAAATGGTACGCCACCCATCCGCCTTCCCGGATCAGTACTTCGTCCGTCGTGTTGGTTTCTCCGACTTCCACTGTGCGCGCCGTGATTCCCGGCGACTTCCCCACGGTGACGACGATGAACTGGGTGCTTGAGGCGGCGTAATCGTCCGTAACGGTGACCTTCGCCGTATACGTGCCCTCGGCCCCGTACGTGTATTGTACGTTGGTCTTTGCCGTTGATTGAATGTCGTTGTCCGGCAGCCCGTCGTTGTCAGCATCCGTCTGGACGTCAAAGTCCCATGCGAACGTCAAGGAAGTCTCTGGGGAGTCCGAGTCCGTCACGACTACCATGAACGAGATCGGGTCGCCAGCCGTGCCCGATGGGTTCGGCCCGAGGCTGATGACCGGCGGCCGGTTGGCAACCACATCGATCCGCAATGAGGCGTTCATGAGCAAGCCGTCCGAGTAGTTCGCCCACAGGGTGAAGACCGTTGGCCCGATCTGCGAGAGCCCTTCGTGCAGGAAGACGAGCTCCAAGACGTCTTTATCGTTGGTCGGGTGGCCGTCTGCGTTCATGTCCAGTGCCGGGCTAGTATCCCACCAGACCTCCATGACCTGGACGTTGGCCGACTCGTTCTCGAAAACCTCGGGAGTCACGGGGAACGGCTCGTTGACCCGGACCTCAAGAGATGGGCCCACATCCAGCCGCGACTGGTTCGAGACAAACCCCAGCGCAGGCGCGGAAGCAAGCGCAATCACGACGAGGAGCAGGAGCCCCGGCATAGCGATGAGGAGGGCGTGATGGACCCGCATGGTTCGACCCCGCAGACTCCGCGCGCTGGGCTCCTTAATCCGCCGGTCCACGAGCCCTAATAGTTTTCGATCTTGGGCTTCGGTAACGTGGCGCAACGGCGGGCCGGGCCGGCGGGCTACCTGTTACTTCGGGCCATCGAAGAAGGGGTGCGCCGGGGCCCGAAGGCCCCGGGAAAGAGGAAGTCGCGCTAGCGAAGGCGCGTCAGTCGAATTCGCCGCCGTCGTCGCCGCCGCCGCCGGGGGGGCCGCCTGGGCCTCCCCCGCCGCCACCAGCCTTGGCCGCGATGACGTCGTCGATCCGCAGGATCATGACCGCCGCGTCCGTCGCCGAGTTCACGGCCTGCATCCCGACCCGGATCGGCTCGAGGACCCTGAGCTTCCGCATGTCCTCGGTCTTGCCCGAGAACACGTTCAGCCCCGCGGTCTTCTTGCCCTGCTTGTGCGCCTTGCGCAGCGCGAGTAGCGTGTCGACCGGGTCGATGCCTGCGTTTTCCGCCAGCGTCTTGGGCACGATCTCGACGGCCTCGGCAAAGGCCTCGATCGCCATCTGCTCGCGGCCGCCGACCGAGTGCGCGAACTCGCGCAGTTTGGTCGCGATCTCCATCGCCGTCGAGCCGCCGCCCGTGATGTAGGCGCCGTCCTTCAGCGCGTCCGCGACGACCGAGAGCGCGTCGTGCAGCGACCGCTCCAACTCGTCAACCACGTGCTCCGTGCCGCCGCGCACCAGCAGCGAGACGGCCTTTGGGTTCTTGCAGCCCGTGACGAAGGTCATCTCCTCGTCGCCGATCTTGCGCAGCTCGACGCGCTTGGCCTGGCCGAGGTCCGCTTTCGAGAGGTCCTCCAGCCGCGAGACGACCTTGCCGCCCGTGGCCTTCGCGAGCTTCTCGATGTCCGACTTCTTTGCCCGGCGCACCGTGTAGATGCCTTCCTTGGCGAGGTAGTGCTGCGCGAGGTCGTCGATGCCCTTCTGCCCGATGAGCACGTTGGCCCCAGACGCCTTCACCTTGGCGACCATGGCCTTCAGCGTCCTCTCCTCCTCGTCGAGGAACCGCTGGACCTGGTCCGGGCTCGTGATCTGGATCTTGGCCTCCACCTCGGTCTTCTTGATCTCGAGCGCCGCGTCGACCAGAGCGATCCTCACGCGATCGACGACCTTGGGCATGTTCGGGTGCACCGGCTCCTTGTCGAGGATGATCCCCTCGATGAGTTCGGTGTCGCGGATCGAGCCGCCCTGCTTCTTGACGACCTGTACGTTGTCCAGGTCGACATCGTGGCCGCCTGCCCGGCCTTCCCTGGCCGTAGCCACCTGCGTGATGGCCTTGACCGCGATCTCCGCGAGCGCCGGCCCGCCGAGCGATGCGACCTTCGACCGCATCGCGGTCAGCGCGATGTCCTGCAGGATCCTTGTGTCCTTGATCGTCAACTTGTTCGAGACCCTCCGCATGACATCCGACGCCTTCTTGGCCGCCATCTTGTAGCCTGACGAGATTACAGTGGGGTGCACATTGGCGTCGATCAGCTCCTCGGCGCGCTTCAGGAGCTCGCCTGTGAGTATCACGGACGTCGTAGTGCCGTCGCCGGCCTCCTCGTCCTGCGTCTTTGCCACCTCGACGATCATCTTGGCCGCCGGGTGTTCGACGTCGATCTCCTTGAGGATCGTTACACCGTCGTTCGTGACGACGACGTCCCCCAGTGAGTCGACCAGCATCTTGTCCATTCCCCGCGGGCCGAGCGTCGAGCGCACGGCATCGGCGATCGCCTTGGCTGCCGCGATGTTGTTGTGTTGTGCGCCCTTGCCCGTGTCACGGGAAGTCCCTTCCTTGAGTACCAGAATCGGTGTTTGACCTGCTAGCATGTTTTTCACCTTCGTTGTTTTCTTTTGTGTTTGTAATCTGTCGAATCTTCCCGACTCACATCATTCCGCCCATTCCGGGCGGCATGCCGCCCATGCCACCCATACCGCCCATTCCGGGCGGCCCGCCACCGCCGCCGCTGTCGCCGGGGCCCGCTTTGGACGCGATGACATCGTCGATCCGCAGGATCATGACGGCGGCCTCGACAGCCGAGGTGATGGCCTGTCGTCCAACGCGGATCGGCTCGATGACATTCTCACGCGTCATGTCCACGATCTTGCCCGAGAACACGTTCACGCCGTGGCTCTTCTTGCCGTCGGCGTGGGCCTTCCGGATGTTGATCAGCACGTCGATGGGGTCGAGCCCCGCGTTTTCTGCGAGCGCGCGCGGGATGACCTCGAAGGCCTCCGCGAACGCGTTGACCGCGAGCTGTTCGCGGCCGCCGACGGAGCCGGCGTACTCGCGCAGTTGCTTCGAGAGCTCGATCGCCGTAGCGCCGCCACCAGCCACGAGGCGGCCGTCCTCGACGGCGTCGGAGACGACCGAGAGCGCGTCGTGCATCGACCGCTCGATCTCGTCGACCACGTGTTCGGTGCCGCCACGGATAAGCAGCGAGACCGACTTGGCCCCCTTGCACCCGGTGATGAACGTGAGCTCGTCGCCCGCGATCTTACGGCTCTCCACGCGCCCGGCCTTGCCGAGCATGGACTTCGAGAGGTCCTCCAGCTTCGTTACGATGGCCCCGCCCGAGGCCTTGGCCAACTTCTCTATGTCGGACTTCTTGACGCGGCGTACCGCGTAGATGCCCCGCTTGGCCAGGTAGTGTTGCGCGAGGTCGTCAATGCCCTTCTGGCAGACGAGCACATTGGCCCCCGCGGCCTGGATCTTGTCGACCATCTTCTTGAGCGTTGACTCTTCCTCTGCCAGGAAGGCGCTGAGCGAGTCGGGGTCGCGGATCTCGATCTTGGCCTCGACCTCCGTCTTCTTGATCTCGAGCGCAGAGTCGACGATCGCGATCCGGGCGTTCTTGATGCTCTTGGGCATCCCCGCGTGCACGGGCTCCTTGTCGAGGATGATCCCTTCGACGAGCTCAGTGTCGGTAATCTGGCCGCCCGTCTTCTTGACGACGAGCACATTGTCGGTGTCGGCGACTAGTTTGGCGCCGCGGTGCTCGCCGACCGCGCTGATGGCACGGACGGAGAGGTCTGAGAGGAAATCCGCGTTCGACGACGCGAGCTTCGAGGCGAGTGCCGTCATCGAGACGTTCCGCAGGACCGTTGTGTCGCCGGTCTTGACCGGCTTCGACACGCGGTCGAGGATCTGGATGGCTTTCTCGGCCGCCAGCCTGTAACCCTCGGTGACGACCGTCGGGTGGACGTCGGATTCGATGAGGTCCTGGGCCTTCTTGAGGAGCTCGCCGGCCAGGATGACAGACGTCGTCGTCCCGTCGCCGCACTCGTCGTCCTGAACCTTGGCGACCTCGACGATCATCTTGGCCGCGGGGTGGGAGACATCGATCTCCTTGAGGATCGTGACGCCGTCGTTCGTGATGGTCACATCGCCCATCGAGTCGACGAGCATCTTGTCCATCCCGCGTGGCCCCAGGGTTGAGCGGACCGCGTTGGCGATGGCGATCGCCGCGGCGATGTTGTTCGACTGCGCACCGCGCCCGGTTGAGCGTTCGGTGCCTTCCCTAAGCACAAGTATTGGTGTTCCTGCTGGCAGCATTTGGTAACCTCCGTCGGGGCCCCGAGGGCCCCGGTACGGGCGCTCCTATAATAGCACTCGTATTTAATGGGTGTGGGTAGGCCGCGCGCAACCTCGGCGGCTGGCCCTACCGCAGCCGCCGGATCTTGTACTCGGGCACCAGGTGGGCGCGCAGGAGCTCCCGGTAGGCCTCTTGGGCCACGCGCTCGCGCACATCGAACGCCTCCGCCAACTGCGAGACCGAGAACTGGTCGGTCTCCGTGATCCAATAGAGGATCCGTCGCGAGAGGTACTTGTCGCTCATCCGTTCGATGAGTGCGTGGGCCTCGCCAAGGACACGGTTCTTCCGCACGACGAGTTCCGCGCGCCGGCCTTCGAGGCGTTGGATTGCCCGGTTGATTTCGGAGACTTCCTTGGAGACCTCCGAGAGGCGCATGGCAAGGGCCTCGCGCGGGGTTGCCGGGTCCTGCATCCGGCCGGACCGGCGCGGCGGGGCCTCGTGCACCTCGATGCGCGTGGTAAAGAGCGCAGGCCCCACGTCGATGGCGAGCGAGAGCGCGGTCGTCAGCTCGAAGGTCGTACGGGGCGGGCCGCCCTGGTCCGAAGGCTCCTCGACCCCCCGGACGATCCCCGCCTCCTGGAGCACCCGTATGTGTTTCATGATAGCTTGCTGCGAGACGCCAAGCTCGCGCGACAGCTGCAGTGGGTAGTGCGACTCGGTGGCCAGGCGTGCAAGGATGCGGCGCCGCGTGGGCGAGGCGAGGATGTGCAACACGGCGTCGAGGTCGTGCGGGGGGCGGTTCGGTGGGTTGGGGGCGGCGGTCAGTGCTTGCACCTCACGCCCGGTCTTGACATGGTAACTGCAGCTTACCTAGTGGTCGTGCGCTATTTATCGGTTCCTCCGGCGCGGGGGCGGTGCCCCTGGTGTCCGGGCGCCACCATCTTTAATAGATCATCCCGGATGAGAGCGACCGCGAGGAGCAAGCACCGTGGGACGACGTTACAAGGTCGAAGTGGTCGACGAGAGTGCTCTCACGCCCGAGAACCTAGCCAACGTGCGGGTGCGGCTGCCCGACCGGCGGGTCGGCGAGATCTTCGCGATCGCGAACAAGCTCCTCGGCGGCTCGCGCATCGAGGTGGTGTGCGAGGACGGGGTCACCCGGATGGCGCGTATCCCGGGCAAGATGCGCAAGCGCATGTGGATCCGGGAGGCGGACCTGCTGATCGTATCGCCGTGGGAGTTCCAGAACGGCAAGTCGGACATCCGATGGCGCTACACCAAGACCCAGGCGGTCGCGCTCTCGCGCCGGAAGCTGCTACCGACGACCGTGGATGTCTTTTAGAGGTTCCCCTCATAGAACGTGGCCGCCCTGCGGCGGCGATCCCCTCCAGGTGTTGTGTTTGACCCGCGCACGCGATCGGCTGGTCGAGGACACGGACCGTGCGGTCGACAAGGTGCTAAGCGCCAAGGTTGGCCGGGGGGACGCGCGCAAGATCCTCGACGAGGTGTTTGACGAGCGCACGCTAAAGGCGCTCCACAAGCTGATGAACGACGGCCTGCTACGGATCCTCGACTTCCCCATCTCGACAGGCAAGGAGGCCACGGTGTTTTGCGGGCTCGGGCCCCACATGGAGGAGTACGCCGTGAAGGTGTACCGCATCGGCAACGCGACGTTCAACTCGATCCGGCATTACATTGCCAACGACCCTCGATTCCGGCGGCTGGGCCGCGACAAGCGGTCAGTGATTTTCGCCTGGGCGATGAAGGAGTACAAGAACCTGCAACGGATGCTTGCGGCCGGTGTCTCCGTGCCTCGTCCATACCGCGCGTTCGAAAACGTCCTCGTCATGGAATACCTGTTCCAGGGGCCGAACCACGACCCTGCGCCGCCGATTCGCCAGGCCGTGGGCTTGGACGCGGCGGCGGTGTACGGGCAGGTGCGGGAGGACGGCCGGCGGACGGTGGCTGGTGCGCGGCTGGTGCACGGCGACCTGTCGGAGTACAATATCGTTCTGGCGGACACGGGCCCCACCTTCATTGACGCCGGGCAGGCGACCGTGCTCGACCACCCGCAGGCCAAGGAGTACCTGCAGCGCGATGCGACGAACATCGCGCGGTTCTTTGCCCGCCGGGGCGTAGAAGAAGCGGACCCGGAGGAGCTCTTCGAGTACTGGTCGGCCGGCGTCTCGTTTGCGGGGGAGGAGGCGCAGGGGGAATGACGCGCGCCGTCCGGGTGCCACAGGACCGCCTCGGTGCGCTCATCGGGCCGGGAGGCCGTGTGAAGGCGCAGCTCGAGCGCCGCGCGCACGTCCGTCTCAACATCGACTCGGAGACGGGGGGGGTCGAGATCGTCGAGAGGCCGAAGACCAACCCGTTGAAGGCCCTCCAGGCGGAGGAGGTCGTCCGGGCGATCGCGCGGGGTTTCTCGCCCGACAACGCGCAGGCGCTGTTCTCCGACGAGGTGTTTCTCGCGGTGATCGACATGCGGGAGTACACGGGAAGCCGCTCCGCCCGGCAACGGCAGGTTCGGGGCAGGGTGATCGGGGAGAAGGGACGCACGCGCCGGATGCTCGAGGACCTTACCGGGTGCCACATGGCGATCCAGGGCAACTCCGTGTCGATCCTGGGCGACCTCGAGGGTGTGGACACGGCCAAGCGCGCCGTGGACTTGCTCCTCTCGGGCTCGGAGCACTCCACGGTCTACGGGTTCCTTGAGCGCAAACGCAAGCAGGCCCGGATGACGATGCTCGACTCGGTCGTCGTGCGACGGGACGACCGGCCTTTGGACGATTCGGGTGAAGAGGAATGAGGCCCGCAGGGCGCCAGGTCTTGGCGCCCTAGGAGAGAGAGCGGCGCGCGCGCCACCGCCGTCCCGGGGCCCCCCCCCGGCCACAAAGGATTTGACGGCCAGAGCCGGTCGCGGCAGCGGAACGGATGGGCGCACTCGAGCAACGCCTCAACGACGTCAACGAGCGGCTCGCCACCTCTTCCGTCCACGTGGCGCAGCTGGCCCGGCTGGCGCGCAGGCGCGAGGTCATCTTCTCGACGGCCGATGAGATCCGCGAACGACTTGACCGCGCGCGTTTGGAGGCGCAGCGTGTCGACGCCGAGATCGCCCGGTCTAGGACGCTCTTCAAGTACGGGCTCCACCGCCGCCGGGTGGAGGGGTTCCTCGCGCCGCACGCGCGCCAGGGCTTTGTCGCGGCCGGCCTATACCTCGTGCTCGAGCACGAGCTACGCAGCCTGCGCGAGGAGATCGACGCGATCGAGGAGCGCATCCGGTCGCTCGGCGGGCAGTCGGCCAAGCACCAAATGCTGGTCCAGTGGCGCGACGAACTTGTTGCCTCGCTCGGGCCCGACCGGATGCCCGCGGCCCAGCACGCGCTCATGCGCGTCTCGGCGGCCGTGGAGGTCGCCGAGCGCGTCGAGGACGCGCGCATCCTGGAGGAAGCCGTGTCTGTCGGGTCGATGGCGCTTGTCGACGTGGAAGCGGGCGTCGCCGAGGTCCAGCATGTGGGCCGGCTCGAGTCGGAGGACGTGGCTTCGCTTGCCGACCTCATCCCGGAGGGCGTGCGCCACTACCCGTTGCGCGAGTCCAAGCGGCGGGTCGAGCAGGCGACGCTGCGCTTCGGGTTCGTGCAGGACGAGCTCCGGTCGGTCGAAGGGCTAAACGTGCAGATCCGGCACCCCTACGCGGCGCTGGAGGAGTTCTTGGGCGGCGCGTTCGACGACTACCAGGCCGGCCGCGCGCCGACCGAGTCGCTCGTGGCACTCGAGGACGCCCAGCAATACGCGCACCGGCTGTTCGACGCGCTCGAGGCGGCACACGACCAGGCGCTCGAGCACGTCGAGCGCGCGCGGCAAAGCGAAGAGAAGGTCGTCGGTCACGCGGTCGAGCGGGTCGCCGCCGGGCCGGCGCGGCTCCAGAGCCGGTACTCGTCTTGGGACGCGCTCTACTGACCGGGGCGCCGCGCCCGGGTCGCGCAGAGCGCGACCGCAACGGCTGCCAACGCCACGACGCCAGTCAGCGCTCCGGGCCCGGGCAGGAACGCCGGTGGGCCGTCGCTGGTGCAGCAGGTCGGCTGGAGCACCGCGTCGATGAGCATCGCCTGCGCCTGGTCAAATGCGCGCTTGGCCGCGACCGCCGCGCCGGACTCTGGGGAGGTTACCCCCGCCGGGACATAGAACCCGCCGGTGGCCATGGCCCCGGCCGTCTGGAGCGCATACGACTGGAAGAGCGACTCTTTTGTCTGGATTGACGACGGGAGCGTCGTGCTGCCGTAGCCGCGGTTGTCCAGCGCGTTGTAGGCCTCCTGCCGTGCCAAGTACGCGGCCGCCAGTGTGGTCGCAGACACCCCGCTTAGCACGGCGCGCTTGTCGAACGAGTCGAAGGTGTAGTCGACATAGTTGGGGAGGTACGTCATGGGCGTCGAGGTGAGGTCGCGAATCCAGTCCACGAGCAGGTCCATGTTGGAAGTGGCACCGGGGGGCGCCACCTCGTGCGGGTGGCTAAGGCCGAGCGCGTGGCCCCCTTCGTGGATGAGGGTGTCCGTAAGTCCGCGCGCCTCCAGCTGCTCGAGGCCTACCGCGATGATGATGGAGGCTGCTCTCCCGTCGCTTCGCTGGAGCGTGGCACCGCGCGTGCCAACGCCCTGCACATAGACCTCGTCGTCAAGCACGGCGACAAGGACCGGGATGGTGACCGACTGGCCCGGCACGATGGGCGTACTGGGGACGTCAAAGCGGGTTTCGAGGGCCGAATTGATCCCGAACGGGTCGAGGAGCTGGGCACCCGCGGGCCCGAGCGTGAGGTGGGAGGAAACGGCTGAAGCGATGTCCGGGTCTGAGGTGCGGGAAGCAAGCGCCAGTTCGACGGTGACGGGAGCCAGCGGCAGCAGGTCCGCGACCGCCGCGCGGAACGCCACGGGGTCTAGGATGTCCTCCGTGCCGTTGATCCCATGGGCCGCGCCGACCCCCCCGGGCACAAACGCGGTCTGGTCTGGGGTGCCGTCGTAGAGCGTCACATCAAACTTCAGGTCTGACGGGTAGAAGGGCGTCACCGCATAGGCGGGCGCCCCGAGGATTCGTACGGAGGCATCGATGTAGTGGGCGAGGTCCGCGACGAGCCGAGACCGCTCGGTGGGCGTGGCGCCGTATGACCACAACGGCGGCTGCCCGACGAAGTTCGCAGGGCGCCCGACGCCCGACCCCTCGCCCAGGTGGTTGGGGGCCGCGCGCAGGTCCTGGAAGAAGATGCCGTCCAGGCCGCCCCACGCGTTGGCGGTCTCGAACGTCAGCTGGGAGCCGGTGTCGCGGTCGGCCGAATCGACGCGGTAGTAGTACGGGGCGGCCACGTCCACGGGGTTGAGGAAGAAGAGGCGTGCCTCGTCGGGCCCTGCCAGGACCTCCGGAAACGCACCGTCTGCCGCCGCGATCCACTCGAGGACGGCGTCAGCGTCCGCGTGCGGGACCGGCGTTGTCTGCTGCACGGAGGGGAAGGCTGCTGTGAGGTTCTCGAAGAGCCCCGGGTAGTTGCCGACGACCCGGTCGAGCGTGTCGTTGGCAAACGAGGCCGAGATCTCGTCGGCAAGGGCCGTCTCAAACGCGCTCGTCGTCTCGATGAACCGCAACGTCACGTTGTAATGGACGCCGATGGGCAGCCCCGACGCGACGACCACAGGGGTCCACTCGTCTGTCACCGCATCGGCTAGCGCCTCCTTCTCGGCCGCGGACAGGACGAACCCCGAGAACATGGCGGCCACGTGCAGGTCGAGCGAAAGGACCGGCACGGGGATGCTGTGGGCGTCGGCTAGAGGCCCGGCAAGCGAGGGGCCCGCCGCCAGCATGGTAGGCGCGACCAAGACCAACATGGCGGCCAGCGCCAGCGACCGGCTGCGGGGGGCCATCGGCGGCCGATGGGGGGGCCCCGAGATAACGCTTGGCGGTCGGTACGCGCGCCGTGTCCGGCCCGAACCTTTTTTCTCGGGGCTGGCGGGTGCCGAATCTATGGAGCCAAACGCGCAGGCGCGCCCTGCGGTGACCGACGCGGCCGGAAATGCGGTCGGCCACCTCGACTTCCGGGCGGCCGAGCACATCGAGGTCGTGCTGCTCGGCGGCCATGCCGTGCGAATCGGCCGTGCGCACTTCGAGGGGATGGGCGAGGGGCCGGAGTTGCGCCTTTCGACCGGTGCGGACGAAGTGTTCCTCGGGCGCCCGGTCACCACGATCGACGGGATCGACATCGGCGCCGCCGTCGCCGTGGCGTACGCTCCGTCGGCCGCGTTCGAGGCGCTCATCGTGGCGCCGGCCGCGGAGGGCGAGCTGCTGGCGGTCCCGTTTTCGTTTGTCCGCGAGGTCGCCGCGCACATCATCCTCGAGCCGAGCGCGGAGGAAGTGAGGGGGGCCCAGGAGCAGGCGCGCGCGCTCCCGGGCGTGGCCGCTGCCCTGGAGCGGGTCGCCGCCCGCGGCTCTCCCCAAGGTTGAATACGGGGCGCCCCGCTGGCAAGCGGGGATGCGGGTGCGCTCGTCCAAGGCACCGCCGGCTCAGCTTGCGCTCCTGGTCGGCTTCACGCTCTCTGTCTCCGCGCTCGCGGGCTGCATCACGGCCACCGACTTCGACGGAGACGGGATCCTGGACGTTGACGACCCTGACGACGACAACGACCAGGTGCCCGACCTCTTCGAGGTCGAGAACGGGTACGACCCACTAGACGCGTCGGATGCCACCGACGACACGGACGGCGACGGCCTCACGACACTCCAGGAGCTCCTGGCTGGCCTGAACCCGCGCGACGCCGACACCGACGGGGACGGGACGCCGGACGGATGGGAAATTGCTCACGGATTCGACGGCGCGGACGCGACCGATGCCGACCGCGACGCGGATGGCGACGGTTTGTCCAACGCAGGCGAATACGCAAACGGTACCTCCCCCCACAAGAGGGACACCGACGACGACGGCATGGAGGACGGGTGGGAGGTCGAGCACGGTCTGGACCCCAGGGCCGCCACGGACGCCGACGCCGACCCGGACGGGGACGGGCTCCCAAACGACCAGGAGTTCGCGGCCGGGACGGACCCGCGGGACCCCGACACGGACGGCGACACCATGAAGGACGGCTGGGAGGTCGCCCACTTCCTCGACCCGTTGGACGGGGCCGACGCCGCGTTCGACCCGGACCTCGACTCGTTCGACGTGGACCGCAGCGGCACCATAGACCCGGACGAGCGGTTCACGAACCTGCGCGAGTACGGGGCGGGGACCGACCCGCAGGAGCCGGACACGGACGGGGACGGCGTACCGGACGGCTACGAGTGGGCGTTCGGGCTCGACCCGACGTCCGCGGGCGACGCGTCGGACGACCCCGACGGCGACGGGGCGACGAACCTGCAGGAGGCGCAAGCGGGCTCGGCGCCTAACAACACAGACACGGACGGCGACACGATGCCGGACGGGTGGGAGATCCAGTACGGGCTCGACCCGTCATTGGCAGACGACGCCACCGACGACACGGACGGCGACGGGCTGGAAAACTCCTTGGAGTACGCTAGTGGCGCGGACCCGACGGACCCGGACACCGACGGGGACGGCGTGGCCGATGGGATGGACGCGGACCCGGCCAAGGACCTGGTCGTCACGCTGCGCGTGGCGGGCGCCAGGCTCACGCTTGCAAGCACGGGGGGAGAAGGCGCGTTCGACCCCCCGTGGGAAATGTCGCTCCGCGCCACGATCGCCGGACAGGACCTGGGCGGGCAGTCCTTTGCCTTGCAGGGCACGACCAACCTGACCGGCGAGCGGCTCGACCTCGACCTCGTGTTCACGCTCAACGTCGACGACAGCGTTTGGCTCGTCGCGGTGACCCTGGAGCTCTGGGAACTCGACCTTGCCGAGACGGTAGGCGTCAACGCGGACGACCTCATCGACCTCGACCCGACGGGGGCCAACTACACGGTCACCTTCACGTACAACCTCTCGAGCGGCGAGGTCACCGGGGAGCTCACAGCCCCGGTTGCCGACGGCGCGGCCGACGAGCGGATTGGCGAAGCGGACGGTCGAATCGCGTTCGAGATCACCACGTGACGGCGGTGCCTGGCTCGGGCGTGCATGGGCTGGCCAGCGTCACGGGTGCCGCCGCAAACGCTTATAAATAGGAGCCATTATGCCCGACGCGCGTCGCCTTCTGGACGCACCCGTGATACCCAATGGCAAAGGCAGGCCCCAAGTCCAATGATGAACTCGTTGCCCTGCTTGGCAGCCTGCGCAAGACCTCCCGGGCGCAGGAGGCGTCCATCTGGTCGGACGTGGCGAACCGCCTGCAGGGCCCCTCGAAGAACTGGGCGCAGGTCAATGTCTCGCGGCTCGCGCGTGTCGCGCCCAAGGGCGCGACCGTGCTTGTGCCCGGCAAGGTCCTTGGCTCCGGCGCGCTTGGCCACGCACTCACGGTAGCAGCGTTCCAGTTCTCGGGCACCGCGCGCGAGAAGATCAGCGCGGCCGGCGGCCGGCCCATCACCATCGCAGACCTCATGAAGAAGTCGCCCAAGGGGTCGGGCGTGAAGATCGTCGCATGAGCGGGGGGGGGGCACGCGCATGGCAAAGGGTCCAAGGTCCAA
>CBEUCC010000041.1:0-18969 GCA_965541515.1 uncultured Thermoplasmata archaeon | reverse complement strand
GATGCCCAACACGACGAAGATCCCCGCACCGAGGTCGCCCCCGGACGTCACGAGCACCGTGATCGCCAGCGAGGAGCTCCCCCCGTACTCGTCGGTCACAGTCATCGTCGCCGTGTAGGTGTTGGGGGTCTCGTACGCATGCTCAACGGAGCCGCCCGTGCCATTGCTCCCGTCCCCGAAGTCCCACGTGATCGTGACCGGGTCGCCGTCGGGGTCCCTGGACTCACCGCCGTTGAATTTGATGGGCGACCCGGCGTTCCCGACCAGGTACGTGGGTGTCCGGGCGGTGGGCAATCGGTTTTCGACGCCTACCTCGACCGTTTGCTCCGCAACCGCGCCCAAGTTGTCGGTAACCGTCACGGTGACCGTATAGTTGCCCGGGCGCTCGTACGTGTGCTCGAACGCCTCCGCGAGGCTGTCTGTGGAGTCGCCATCGCCGAAGTCGACCAGGAACGACGAGACGACGCCGTCGAGGTCGGACGCATGGACTTCCACCGCAAGCGGCTGTCCCGTGGTGATCACGGGGTTGGTCAGGGTGACGATGACCGTCGGGGCCTTGTTCGCGATCGTGATGACCTGCGTCACGCTTCGGTTGATGGCGGTGTCCGACGCGGAGGCGGCCGTCAGCGTGACGTTGAGGTCTCCCGCGAACGGCGTATAGGTCGCCGGGCTGCCCGTCTGGATGACCTCGTCGACGTCCCACATGTACTCGAGGGGGTCGCACCCCTCCGTTTCAGCCGTCAGGGTGAGTGTGTGTTCGCCAAGCTCGCCCGTGATCGTGTGGGTGAAGTTGACCGCGGGCTGGACGACGATCATCACGGTGAAGTTGTTGTTGGACTCGTCGGATTCGGCCACCGTATCGTTGGGGTCGACGACCGCGCGGAGCGTATGGCCGCCGCACATGGCCCCGAGGTCTGCCGGAAGCGTCGCCTGCTCGCCTGAATTGAGCGCACCGAAGTCGATCGCCGGTCCTGTCGGGTTCCCGTCGATGTAGAGCTGCACCTCGACCGGGGCGCCCGAGGCACCCGACGCGTCATTGAAGACGGTAACATCCACAGCGAATGTCGCGTTGTTCTCGAGGTCCGCCGGGACGGACACGGAGACCGTCAGGTCCTTCGCCGTTGCATTTCCCGCAGACAGAATGACCAGCAAGGAGACGGCACCCAGGAAGGCAAGAAGGCCGGCTGAGGATGTCTTTCGCGCGCGCATGGGAGACCCAGGCGCTTTGAGGGGGGCGCCCGCTATAAAGGAGCGCGCACGCCGCTCCCGGTCCGCGACCGCATAACCCCCGTGGGCTATTCTTCCTCCCCCTCACTCCGGGAAGGGGGGTCGCGCGTTTCTGTCGTGGTCGCCGCCGGGGACCGCTTGGCCGGCGCCCCACTGCGTGAGCGGGCGTAGGCGAAGGAAGCAACGGTCGAGCCCGCAAAGACCAGGACCAGGATGAGGGGCCCGTCGAGCGATGCGCCTCCCGGGCCCGCCGCTGCCCCGACCGTCACGCGCGCCGTGTGGTTCGAAGTGGCCCCGTCCAGGTCCGTGACGGTAAGCGTGACGACATACTCGCCGGGCTGTTCGTACACATGGTCGACCGTGGTTCCCACGCCGGTGGACCCGTCCCCGAGCGACCACAGGAACGCGAGGTCCATGAGACTGTCCTCCGGGTCCGACGAGAGGACTCCACTGAACGACACGTGGTGGCCGACCTGTCCGGTTGCCGAGGCCGGCGCGATGCGCGCCTCCGGCGGCCGGTTCAAAACGGTGTGCTCCAGGAACGTCTCGTTCTGGCTCCCGAGGTTGTCGGTCGCCGTGACCACCACGGTGTAGGCCCCCGCCCGCGCGTAGGCGTGTTGGGCTGCCCCGGCCGGCGAGGTAGTTTCAAAACCGTCGCCCATCTCGATGAAGTAGGAAACAACCGACCCGTCCACATCTGTGGCGTTGACGACAAGGCCCGACGGGGTCCCGGCGGTGAGCGGCGCCTGGGGAATGCTCGCTTGGATCCATGGCTCGATGTTGTTGGTGATGGTAAGGGCCAGCGTTTTGCTCGCTCGCAGCGCGGGGTCGGCGATGGCGGTCACGGTCAGCGTAACGGCGAGGTCACCCGCCGGCGCCTGCAAGGTGGCGAGCTCACCCGAGGTGCTCCCGCCCGGGACGACCGTCCACTCGAAGGCGAGCGGGCGGCAGCCGGTCGAGGCCGACGCGTCAAGTGAGAGGGTGTGCCCCCCGGCGCCGTGGGTCACAGACGACGAGAAGGACGGGACGGGGACGACGCGCACGATGGAGGAGCCGTTGTTGTTCGACTCGTCCGACTCGGCAATGAGCGCGTCGGGGTCGGCAAGCGCGGTCGCTGTGTGCAGGCCGCAGGCGAGCGTGAACACCGTCTCGACCGTCGCGGACGCCCCGGCCGCCAGGGGGTCGAAGGCGAGCGGCGGGTCGGTCGGGTTCCCGTCGATGGCAAGGAGGACGACAGCACTTGGCGACCCGACGTCCCCGAGGTTACGAAGCGTGACGGAGAGGGGGACCGGCGAGAGGTCCGGCAGATCCTGGGTCGGTTGGACCGTCACGACGAGGTCCGGCTGGCCCGCGGCCGACCCCGCCAGCAGCGCCGCCAACACCGCCAGGGCCACCGCTAGCCATCCGAGGGGCAGGATTCGTCGCATAGCCTTTCCGCCGCCGGCCAAGCGGCTGGTTCGCGTATAAACCCCCCCGGAGGTGGTCTCCGAACGGTCACCTTCGACCATACGTTCACAAAGGGGTTCGGGTGTGAGCCGCCCGTGGAAGCCCCCGTCCGCCTCACCATGCGCGAGGCGCGCCATGAGGACGTCCGGTCGATGACCGAGATCGACGCCATGTGCTTCCCGCCGGAGGACCGCTACGCGCGTGGCCTCATGGAGGACATCGTGCGCGGGAAGTTCGCAGTCGACACCGTCGACCGGGTGGCGACGATACTCGTGTCTGCGGGGGGGACACCCACCGGCGGCGGAACCGTTCTCGGGTTCGTCACCGTCGCGCGCGACAAGGGCTCGGGGCTCATCGTGACCCTCGATGTCCACCCGGCCTGGCGCCGGCGCGGGGTCGGGGCCATGCTCCTGCGCGCCGGCGAGAAGCGGCTGACCGACTGGGCGGTCAAGCGGGTCATCCTGACCGTGGGAAGGAAGAACGAGGGCGCGAAGCAGCTCTACAGGCGCGCCGGGTACACCTTCTTCGAGCAGATCCCCGACTACTACGAGAGCGGTGACGATGCGCTCGCGCTTTACAGGGACCTCTAGCGGCCCCTCTCCCCTGGCGGCAGGCCCCGCTGGTTTGGGGGTAGTCGTTAAGTGCAATCCCGCAATCCCCCGGCCCACGGTTGTGGAGGCTGGAAGTGGGCGCCGCTATCGAGATCAAAGGACTTGTCAAGCGGTACGGCGAGTTGACGGCCGTAGACGGAATCTCGCTCACGGTCGAGGAGGGCCAGATCTTCGGCATCCTCGGACCCAACGGCGCCGGCAAGACGACCACACTGGAAATCGTCGAGGGGATCCGCAAGGCGGACGCCGGCGAGGTCAAGATCCTCGGCCTCGACCACCTGACCAAGGCGAAGGAGATCAAGCAGCTCATCGGCGTGCAGCTGCAGGCGACGGCCACGCCTGAGCGGCTGACGGTGCGCGAGACCATCGAGCTATTCGGGAAGTTCTTCAGGCGCGCGCTGCCGGCAGACCATATCATCAAGTTCGTCCAACTGGAGCAGAAGGAATCCAGCCTGGTGCGCGACCTCTCGGGCGGCCAAGCCCAGCGGCTCGCGATCGGACTTGCCCTTGTCAACGACCCGAAGATCCTCTTCCTCGACGAGCCCACCACCGGGCTCGACCCGGCCGCGCGGCGCAGCCTGTGGGACGTGGTTGACGGCCTTCAGGAGTCGGGCAAGACGGTCGTCCTCACGACCCACTACATGGAGGAGGCCGAGCGGCTCTGCGACCTCATCGCAATCATGGACCATGGGAAGATCGTTGCGCAGGACACGCCGGACGGGCTCATAAAGTCGTTCGGAGAGAGCGAGGCGATCGAGTTCAACTCGACCAGCGCGATCCCCGAGGGCGAAATCGCCGCGCTGCCCGGGGCCACCAAAGTGCAGACCAGCAACGGCACGTATGCCGTCTTCACGTCCGACGCCACCTCGACCATCCGTGGGCTCGTGGGACGATCGGGGAGCCAAGGCTGGCAGGTCGAGGACATCCGGATCCGCCGGGCCACGCTTGAGGACGTCTTTGTGGGTCTTACGGGCAGGAGGCTGCGCGAATGAACCAGTGGCTCAAAGGTGCCAGCGCCTTTGCCGGCGCGGACCTCAAGGAGATCTTCCGCGACCGGCAGGCCATGTTCTGGACATTCTTCTTCCCCCTCATGTTCATGGTCCTGCTCGGGCTCGTCTTCGGGAACGCGCAGGTCATCGACCTCCAGGTCGGCGTCATCGACGAGGACGGTTCGCCCGCCGCCGGGGAGCTCACGGCGCTGATCGGGGACCTCGACAACGTGCAGGTCACCAACTATACTGCCTACGGCGAGGCAATGGCCAAGCTGGAGAAGGGCGACCTCTCGATCTTCCTCGTCATCCCGGCCGGGTACGGCGACACCTTGGTCGCACACTTGCAAGACCCGGCAAACGCCACCAACAAGACTAGCCTCCCCGTCTACTTCGCCAATGACAATACGGGCAGCGGCCAGGTGGCGCTTTCGGTCCTTAGCCATGTCATCGGGGGCATCAACTCCGCGGTGCTCCAGCAGGAGCCCGTCGTGGTCGCAGACCCCCAAGCGGTCGAGCAGAGCGGCGGGCGCTACATCGACTACCTGATGCCCGGGATCATCGGCATGGTGCTGATGTTCAACGGCGTCTTCGCGATCGCTGGAGTGATGACGACCATGCGCCAGAAGGGGATCCTGCGCCGACTCAAGGTCACACCGGTATCGAAGAGCGCCATCCTAGCGGCGCTGATCACGACGCGCATGCTGGTCACGTTCATGGGGGTCCTGTTGATCATCCTTGTCGGGGTCGTCGGGTTCGGAGTGGAGATACACGGGAACCCCGCGGTGATGCTCTTCATCGTGGTGCTCGGATCCCTAACCTTCACGACGTTCGGGTTCGCGGTGTCGTCGTACGCCAAGACACTCGAATCCGCGGAGGGACTTGCAAATGTCGTCACGATGCCGATGATGTTCCTGGGCGACGTCTTTCTCCCGGTCGCGCTGATGCCTGATTACATCCGCCCTTTTGCGGAGGCGCTACCGCTGCGCTACCTGAACCAGGCGCTGCGCGACGTCGTGCTCAACGGCCAGGGAATCCTCGATATCCTGATGCCGCTGGCCGGCGTGATCGTGTGGGGATTTGCGGGGTTCGTCCTGGCTGTGGTGCTCTTCAAGTGGGACTGAGGGGGCCACCCATCATTTGAGCGCGGCTGCCAGGTGCTTCTCGAGCTGCTCGCGCGCCTTGCCGGCCCGCGAGTACGCGGCTTCGAGGCGAGACCGGGCGTCCTTTGCGAAGGCCTCGTCCTTGATGGACGGCACGTTGATCAGCACATTCATCCCCGCGCCTTCGAGCGCCGCCTGACACGCCTTGCCTGCGACGCCTGCATCGGAAACGGCACTCTGCATTCCGATGCGCGCGAGTTCCGCCGAAAGCTCGACGCCGTCGGCCGCAGATTCGGCGACCGCGAGCGGCACCTCCGTCGCCCAGCGAAACGCCTTCTGGAGGGCCTTGGAGCGCGCTTGTTTTTCCTGGTCGGTCGCCTTCGGGCGCTTGAGCGCCCCCATCACGGCCCCGTAGGCGAGCGAGTCCTCGTCGACTGCGTCCTCGAACTTGCGCGAAAGCCCGAGCGCCAGCGCCTCGACCTCCTTGAGGCGGGCGCGGTCCGCGTCCGCGCTGGCCTTGGGAATGCTGAGCCGGGAGACCATGACCAACAGGGAGCTGCCGACCGCACCAAGCAGGGCCGAGGCTGCACCGCCGCCAGGGGTTGGGTCACCGGAGGCAAGCGCGCCGAGGAAAGCCCCGAGCGGTTGATGGACGGCAGGCAGGCTGGCCGGCGCCGCCTTCCCTTGGATGCGCGCGAGGCCGTTTGCAACGTCCGGCTCCTCCTTTCCGAAAACGTTCACCTCCAGGATCTGCTCGATCGAGAATCCCTCAAGATGGAGCGCCTCCTGCGCCCGCGCGGGCAACGCAGCCAAGGGCACAAGACCGACGATTTCGCTGGAGTGCACCTTGAGGTTGCGCGACTTGGCCTCCTTCGAGACCTCCTCGAACGCCTTCTCGGGCGGCGTCCTCGAGAAGTCGACGAGGTTCATGGATACCTGGACCTGGCCGCGGTCGGCAAGCTCAAAACCGAGCGCCCGGACGCCGGGCAGGCCCCCGTCGCGCTCGCGCACCTTCGTGGCGATCTCCTTGGCGGCCGCGAGGTCCTGGGACGCGAGGTTCACGTTGTACGCGATGAGGAAGGGCCTTGCGCCCACCGCCGTGGCGCCCGCTGTCGGGTGGATCTTGCGCGGCCCAAAGTCCGGGTCCTTGTCCGCGTTTTTCCCGATCGCATCGCGCAGCCCCTCGAACTGGCCCCGACGCACGTCCGGGAGGTTGCGGCGTTCCGGGCGAGAGGCCGCTGCCCCGTAGAGGAAGACCGGGATGTGCAGCTCCTTGCCAAGTCGCTCGCCGAGCGTGCGCGCAAGCTCGACGCAGTCGTCCATCCCCACGCCTTGGACCGGCACAAACGGGATGACGTCGGTCGCGCCCATCCGCGGGTGCTCGCCCTTGTGGGTGTTCAGGTCGATGAGCTCCGCGGCCTTCTTCGCCAACCGGAACGCCGCCTCCGAGACCGCCGCCCCGGTGCCAACGAACGTGAACACGGTCCGGTTGTGCGCCTCGTCCGGGTCGACGTCGAGGAGCTTCACACCCTCCACCTGGGTGATGGTCTCCGAGAGCGCGTCAATGACGTCCTTGCGCCGTCCTTCCGAGACATTGGGCACGCACTCGACTGTTTCGGGCATGGGTCGGAGGGGGCCACGGCATGACCACGCCAAAAAACCCATGGCAGCTGCCGGTGTCCTGCGCCTCGTTCAGGCTCACTCGTCAATTGGTCTACGGCCCTCCGGGGGGCGCGCTCATCGAACGGTGAGCGCGACCGGTTCGCTCTCAAGTGCAAGGTCCCACGTCGGGACTAACCACGGGCCTCCCCCCAATCCGGGAAAGAGCAACCCGACCACCGAGTACTCGCCCGGCCCGTCGAGCAGAGCCGCACCGCAGGGGATCGTCCCGGCCGGGGCGCTTGGGGCGTCGTCCGACCAGGCGACGGGCTGATTGATCCTCCAACCGAAGGAAGCGCCCGGCGCGAGCTCGATGAGATCGGCCTCGGGTGGCGAGCCCGGGGTCACCCCCATGCAGCCAATCGAGTATCGGAGCACCGGGTTCCCTCGGGGGTCGCTGAGATGAACGGCGAAGCGCGGGTCGAAGCGGACGGTTGTTTGGCCGATGTTTGAAAGCGTCAGTTCTGCTGTGAGCACCGTTGTCGCGCCCTCATCGACTACGGTGGGCACCACCGCAAGGTCGAGCTGGAGTTCGCCCACGTCCCCGTATGTGTACTTGTACGCCCCCGCCCCGTAGGCAGCAAGCGAGGCGACGGTGGCCACGACAAGGAGGCGCGCGGCCAACCGCTTAGGGCCCTTCCCCGGGATCAGTTGGGCAAGCATGCCGGCCAGGCCGGCGCCGAGGGCCGCGCCACCAAGCGCCAGGAAAGGCGCCACGACCGGCGAGCGGCTGCCCGCGACCAAGACGACGGCAAGGAGCAGCGCCCCGGCAAACGCCAGTGCAATCCACGCGAGGCCCTGGATCCGACCGATCCCGGGCGGGCGCCCCGGGGGTGCGTCGTCTCGCGAGCCGGGACCTTCCGTTTCCGGTGCCAGACCGCTACCTCCCTTCGAAGAACCGGACGAGCCCCTGGCGGAAAGCACCTTGCAATTCCCGGAGCCGCTCGGCCTCGATTCTCCCGCTATCGCGATCGAACCATGGCGCGCGAAGGTAGAGGTCGCGATTGAGTTCCACCTGCACCCAAGGCACGGGCCGGTTCCCCATGCTCCGCGTGATGTGGCCGCCGCGGAAGGGGCGGTTGCGCGCCACCTGCTCGGGTTCGAGGCCGAAGGAACCGCCCAGGCACTTAGCCAGCCGGTCGATCACCTCGCGCGGGCACGTGGTGCCGTCCCCATCGCTCAGACAAAGCACGGGGCGCGCTTGTCCGGGGTCGGGCGCGATCGTCGGGGCCGTGGCCGCCATGCTGTGGCAGTCGAGGCCAAGCTGGAGCCCGGGGGTCTCGGCGAGTTTCTGCAGCCGCCCGTGGTAGGGGTCGTAGTGCCGGTCGAGAAGTGCCTCGACGGTCTGTGGGTCTGGGAAGGGATCGTAGACGGTCCTCCCGGTGCACGTGAGGCTCTTGACGACGCCGTCCGGGTTGCCCGGCGCGACGTCGTCCCGCCGCCGGTTGAGGTCCACCACGGCCCGTGCCACCTCGGTCTTTTCGACCGCGAGGACATCGGCCCCCAAGTCGTAGATCCCGTTGGTGAAAGCGTCATTGTCTTCGAGAATCTCGGCGGGCGTAAGGGCGAGCTGGCCCTGCACCTCGGCCGGCACCCGCCAACCGCCGTGCGGGATGGAGATCAGCACGGGGAGAACCGTCGGCCAACCCCCCGTCCTTTCAGCTTACCGGTCCGGCCGCCGTCCCGTCGCGCCGGACCTCTGCAACGCCCTGGAAGCCGTCGCCGTATGCGCGCCGCACCACGGCGTGGACGGCGCCTAGGTAGAAGGCGTACGGGTCCCGGCGGTCGATGTGGTACCCGAGCCCTTGGAGCGCGGCCACCACGCCGGGGTCGAACCGGTCCGCCTCGAGGCTCACCTTGCCGGCGATGGAGCAGTGCATCCGGGGCGCCCGCATGGCCTCGTCGATGGAGAGCCCCCGGTCCACCACATGGGAGAGGAACTGAGCAAGTGTCGGGGGGATGCGCTCGCTCCCGGGACTGCCCATCACCATCCACAGTTGCTCGTCCCTGAACACTAGCGTGGGCGCGACGGAGGACCAGGGGACGGCGCCGGGGCGCAGGTAGTAGGGGTGGGCCGGGTTGGCCGTGTCGTAGGCTAGCATGTAGTTGTTGTAGAGGAACCCGAGCCCGTCTGCCGCCGCCCGCGCGCCGTACACCCGCTCGACCGACTGCGTGATGCCCACGGCGTTTCCTTCCCGGTCCATGACCGAGAGGTGGGTGGTGTCCGCCGTCTCGAGCGGCGGCTCGGCAAGCGGCAACGCGGGGTCGATCTTGTCTCCAATTGAGGCAGCCATCCGCTTGGCCTCGCTCCACTTTAGCGTCGGCAGCCCGAACTGCGCGTAGGTGGCCGGGTCGAACGGGCGGTCCTCCCGGGTGAGCAGCGCCTTGCGAAACGTCTCCGCCAGCACGTGGTACCACCGGGGGCCCTGCTCCCGGATGACCTTGGCATCCACCTGCGCAAGCATCATGAGGACGAGCAGGAGCGTCCGCCCGGCGGCCGGAGGCGGGAGGGTCACCACCGAGAGGCGCCTGTAGCGGCGGTGCAAGGCTGGCCTTTCCACCGGCCACGGGATCTGCGCGAGGTCATCCCCCCGGAGGAGCCCGCCGTTTTCCCGCATGTCCGCGTCGATCTTCTTCGCGATGTCCCCGTGGTAGAAGGCCTTGAACCCCTCGACCGCAAGCGTTTCGTGGAGCGCCGCCAGGTCCTTCTGCACGAAGCGCTCGCCGACTGCGTACGGCTTTCCGTCCTTGAGGAAGTACTTCGCGCCAGAGAGCGATTTGACTTTTTCGAAGTTTGGGACCTCTCGCGCCTGAAGGTCGTGCTGGAGTTGCGTCACCTCGTACCCCTCGCGAGCGAGACGGACTGATGGCGCCACTACGTCGGCCCACGGGAGGCGGCCGTAGCGCAGGTGTAGGTAGCCCATCAGCGCCGGCGTGCTCGGGACCGTGGTCGCCCGGTACCCATTGGTCCGCTCCCCCTTGGCGAAGGAGTCGATGTGCGCCAGCGACGGGGCCCTGCTGGAGCCGTCGAGCGCGATGGTCTTCCCGTCGAGGTGGAGGATGGCCAGGCTCTGGCCGCCGAGGCCGCTCGCCTGTGGCTCGGTGACACCCAGCGCGAGGGCCGCCGCCACCGCGGCATCCACCGCGTTGCCCCCATCCCGCAGGATCTGGACGCCTACGTCGGTGGCATGGGGCGAAGCCGTGGCGACCATGCCACCGTCAGCGACCGCCGACTTGGCGTCCGATGCTGGCCGCAGTGCCTCCTCCGCGGCCTTGATGTGCAGCCGAGCTCACCTCTCGCACGAAGCGATGGCCATCGCCAGGAGGTCCGCCTGATCGATGAGGCTGTCGCGCACAATGTACTCTTGCGCGGCGGAGGGGTTCCCCGTCGGGCCGAAGCCGCCGACCGCCGGCACATGGGCCGGCACAAACGCCAACTGGCTCGACTCCGCCCGGTGGATGGTGGTCAGGGGGACCCCGAGTTCCTTGGCTAGGTCCTGCAGCCGCCCGACGAGGGCTTTGGTCTCGGGCGCCTCCTTCAGCCCGGGTCGGCTGTAGAGTTCGGTCAAACGCACATGCACGGGGCGGTCCACCTTCTTCGCCAGCTTGTGGAACCTGGTGGTCACGCGGTCCAGCTCCGCTTGGCTCTCGTACCGGGTGAGCACCGTCGCGTGCGCGCTCTGGGCCGGCTTGCCGGAGGAGGCCCTGCCGTCGAACGTGAGGGGCACGACATGGGTGCCCTGCGCAGGGTCAGCCAATTTCGCGAACCGGACCAGCAGGCGGCTAACCGCCTCGATCACCTCGGGCGCTTCGTCCGTCGTTTCGAGTGTCGCGTCCAACGCGTGGACCGCCGTCCCCGCGGCACTCGTGACGATGGCCCCTTTCTGGGCGACCGACGAAATCGCAAACACGGCGCCGGAGCGCTCCGCCGTGGATCGGATCACCTCCCGGCTCACCTTGCTCCCCACACTCTCGTCCGTGGTGAGGAGGATCCCGCACTTGATGTTACGGAGCTTTCGGCACGACCGGAGCGCGTGCAGTGACGCAAGCATGACCGCGAGGCCGCCCTTGTCGAAGGCGATCCCAGTCCCGAAGCAGCGTCCTCGTTCCTCGAAATAGGGGGCCACCTGGTAGCGTCCCTCCGGGGTGTCGAGGTGTCCGAGGATGAGGACGTCGTTGGCCTTGGCCTCATGATTCGTGCAATAGAGGATGCTGCCAACCTCGGTCTGGGGATGGACGTGGGTCCGGAAACCGAGGTGGGAGAGGTGGGAGGAGAGCCATTTCCCGAGGGCGTTCACGGCCTCCACGCTGTGGACGTAGCTCGGGATCCCGGCCATATGGCGCAGGTATTCGAGCGTCGTGTCGGAGTTCCGGCGGACGTAGCTCCGGACCCGAACATGGAGGGGAGCGGTCCCCCCCTCCATCACGGCTGGCCGGTAGTCCACGTGACCCGGGTACCGCTGCGATGCCACCTCGAGGATCCTCGCGATGAGCGTTTCGAAGGTGTAGCCCGCAACGAAGGCGGCGTGCACATACGAACCCCCGCCGCCGAGCGACGCCATGGAATTCAGCTCTAGGAGCCAAAACCTGCCTTCCGAATCCATCCGCAGGTCGACACGCCCGAAGTCGAAGCAGCCGATTGCGCGGAAGGCCACTTTGGCAAGCCGCCGGGCCTCGGTCGTCTGCTCGCTCGTCAACGGTGCCGGGCAGATCTTGTCACGGGGCTTCTTCAGCTTGTCGTCCTTCGTCTGGATGGCGTAGGCGTCTCCACCGAGGTCGATCTCGACGACGGGGAAGACCTCCACCGAGTCGCCGTTGCCCAGGAGCCCGACGGCAAACTCGCGGCCCGGGATGAACCCCTCCGCGAGCGCCTGCTCCTGGTAGTTGTCCACCACCCCCTTGATCCCCTCACGGAGGGTCGCTTCGTCGTTGGCGACGGCCAGGCCGTGGGAGACCGCCTCCATCTTTGGCTTCACGATGACCGGGAACTCAACCATACTCACGTCCCCATCGGGCCCGTCGAATGTCCAGAACTTGGGCGTGGGCAGCTGGTGCTGCTGGAAGACCACTTTCGAGACCACTTTGTCCAGCGCGATGGCGTGGGCAGCTGGACCTGAACCCACGTACGGGATCCCGAGCATCTCCAGCATCGCCGGGATGTGGGTGTAGCGGCTCTCCCCTTGGATCCCGTAGGCCATGTTGAAGACCATGCCGAGCCGCTCACCGGCGAGCACGCGGGGCATGAAATTCTGGAGCTCCTCCACGACGTGCATGTTCCCTTCGATCACGCGGACGTTGTGGCCCGCTTTCTCGAGGGATCCAGCGACCAACTCGACGGCCTTGCGGCTGTACCGTTCGCGGTTCATCCGGCCGAACGGGTTGATGACCCCCTCGCGGTCACTGTTGTGGATTACCGCGACCTTCATGGCTCCTCCACGACGCCCCGCCATTGGAACCCCGTCAAATAGGTGTATGGTCGCGGCCCTGGCAGCCGGTGTTTTCCGGGCCGATGATGTTCGGGTCGCCCGCCACCTTACCCTGCCGCGGTCAACTCCGCGTACTCCGCCTCGATGCGGTCGACGACCGCTGCCCAGTCGAACTCCCGGCCGACGGACGCCCGCGCCGCCGCGCCAAGCTCCTGCCGGGCGGTGTGGTCGCCAAGGAGCGACGTCAGCGCCTCCTTGAGCGCCTCCCTGTCCCCGAACTCCACCAGCAACCCCGTCTCCTGGTGGCGGATGATGTCCACGACGCCGCCCACGCGCGTTGCGACGCATGGCTTGCCGCACGCCATCGCCTCGAGGAGCACAATGCCGAAGGCCTCGTAGTCGGAGGGCAGCACGAAAGCGTCACACGCGCGGTAGGCCTCGACGAGCTCCGCGCGGCTGACATGGCCCAAGAACTTCACGTGGCCCTCGACCTCCAGGCGCTCGGCGAGCTGCTGCCAGCTGCCGCCCATCCCGTGGTCTTCCCCGACCACCACGAACGTGAGGTCCGGAAATTCCTTCAGGAGGTCAGGGAGCAGGGCGATGACCGTGTCGAGCCGCTTGTTGGCCGCGAGCCGGCCGGTGTAGAGGAGCATCGGCCCGTGGACGGCGTGGCGCTCTCTAAACGCCCGGCCGTCACCCGTCCCCTGGAAATCGTCCAAGTCGATGCCGTTGGGGATCACCACGGTCTTCGTCGTGAGCGGGATGAGCGGCCGCATCCACTGGAGCTCGGCGCTCGAGACGGCGATGACGAGGTCCGCCGCCTTGAAGGGCCGACGCCCGAGCGCCGCGTCGTAGAACGAGCGCAGCCTGCGCCTGGCCCACCCCCCGGTCGTCGAGTACGGCGGGTGGAAGTGGGGCGTGTAGACAAACGGCTTCCCGTGGCGGCGCGCCGCCCTGGCCGCCATGTGTGTGTGCGGGTACCCGTACGAGTGGGCGTGGTAGATGTCCGCGCCGTCCCGGAGGACCGCCCTCTTCATCGAGGGGTAGAAGACATAGTGGAAGGCGCCAGGAAGCGAGTGCGCCGCGAAGCGGCGCACGGGGACGCCGTCGACCTCCGGGTGCGCGCCGTCGAGCCGTTCCATCGGGAACTCGGTCCTCAGGTCGGTGGTGTAGACGGTCACGTCGTGGTCGCGGCGCTTGAGGCGCGTGGAAAGCGCGTGGACATGAGTCTCTGCGCCCCCGCGGGCCGGCGGGTAGCGGATGCAGGCCTGGACGACGCGCGCGGGCGTCACCCCCCCTTCAGGCCAACCGGGCGGCCACCTTGGCGACGCGCGACACGCCCTTGCGTATCTGGGGGAGGCCAAGCGCGTAGGAGAGCCGCAGGTGCCCCTCGCCCTCCGCACCGAATTGGATTCCGGAGGTGACGCACACGCCGCCTTTCATCAGCTCCTCCGCGTACTCGACCGACGTGAGCCCGTCCCGAGTCGTGAAGGACGGGAACGCGTAGAACGCGCCGCTCGGTTTGACGAGTTCCATCGTGGGGACGTCCTTGAACGCTTCCACGAGCGCGTCGCGGCGCTTCTTGAAGATCTCCCGCCGCCGCTTGATCTCCGTCTTGGGTGTCCTGAGCGCCGCCAGTGCCCCGCGCTGGATAGGTTCGGCCACGCACGCCATCTGGAGGAAGAACATCTTCTGCAGCGCGCCGAACATCGTCGGGGGTGCCGTGAGGTACCCGATGCGCCATCCGGTCAGCGCGTAGATCTTCGAGAATGAGTTGATGTACAGGAGCTTCTCGACCTTGCCAAGCAGCGTCTTGTGGGAGCCGTCGTACTGCAGGTCTGAGTAGACCTCGTCCGAGATGACGACCAGGTTCTTGTCGTTGGCCAGGTCCGCGATGGCCTTGACGGACTCGTCGCTTAGCACCGCGCCCGTCGGGTTCGAGGGCGAGTTGACGACGATCGCCTTCGTCGCGCCGGTGATGAGCGAGGCCAACTCGTCGGGGTCCGGCTGGAAACTGCGCGCGTCTGCCAGCGTGTAGGACACCGGGGTGGCCCCCATCATGCGGACGTGCGGCCGGTAGAAGAAGAACCCCGGGTCCGGGATGAGCACCTCGTCGCCGTCTGCGTAGAAGGTCAGGGCGGCCAGCGCCAGCCCCTGTGTGGCACTTGCCGTGACCAGCACGTTGGACTCGGTGATCACGGAGTCATGTTTCGACAACCGCCGCGCGAGCGCCTTGCGCAATTGGAGCAGGCCCTGCGTGTGGACGTACTTGTTCTGCCCCTTGTCCACGGCCTGTTTGAGCCCCCTGGCGGCCTCCAGCGTCGGCGGGAAGTCGGGCTCGCCGAGCCCGAAGTTCACCATCCCCTTGGGGATCGGCTCGAAAAGCTTGGTGACGTCGGGAAGGGTGACCGAAGCGGCAAGTCTTGAGTACACGGGAACCCCACGGGGCAACGGTCGGACGCCAAATCAGGGTTTCCCCCCTCCGGCGGTTGCTTGGCAAGGCCCGTAGGTAGCCGTCAACGGCGCGCGTCCGGCATGATCCTCGTGCCGGTCTTGCCCGCGAGCGCCCGGGTGGCCGCATCGAGGTGCGACACGACCGCCTGGCGGCCGCCGCGCTCCAGGTACAGGATCGCGCCCTCCACCTTCGTCTTCATGGATCCCGGCGGGAATTGTCCCTCTGCGATCCACTGGCGTGCCTCGGAGACGGACATGCGGTCGATGTTGGCCTGTCCGCGCGTCCCGTAGCCAGACGCGACCTTCTCGACGTCTGTGAGGATGAGGTAGCAGGAGGCGCCGAGCTCGGCCGCAAGCAGCCCCGATGCCAGGTCCTTGTCGACGACGCCCTCGACGCCGCGCAGCACCCCGCGCGGACCCCGCGCCACGGGGATTCCTCCGCCCCCAACGGTCACGGGGATGAGCCCCTGGGCCGACAAAGCCCGAACCGCCGGGAGGTCGAGCAACTCGAGCGGGCGGGGCGAGGGGACCACGCGTCGCCACGTGTTTGACCGGCGCGCCGAGGCCACCTCGCGCATGGTCCACCCGCGCTCCTTGCCTAGGCGCCGGGCTTCGGCGGGTGGGAAGTGCGGCCCCACGGGTTTGGTCGGCGTTCGAAACGCCGGGTCCTTGGCGCTAACGAGCGTCCGCATGAGTACTGGCGCGCAGCGCTCCTTGCGCCCCCGTGCCTCCAACTCGCGGTCGAGCGCCTGCGCGAGCAGGTAGCCCAACCACCCCTCCGTGAGCGCGACGAGAACGTCGAGCGGGAGGGCCGGAACCTCGTCCCCCGCCCGTTCCTGCTGGATGAGGAGCTGGCCAACCTGGGGACCGTTGCCGTGGGTCACCACCAGTTTCCAGCCGTCCTCGACGATGGACGCGAGGTGCCGAGCGGCACGAGCCATGTTGTGCCGCTGCTCAGAGATCGTTCCCTCCTCGTCCGCGCGCTGGATCGCATTCCCGCCAAGGGCCGCGACAAGCAGGCGTGCCACCTTGACCCCTCCTCTACTGTCCAGCCGGGCGGTAGTCTGGCCCCCGGCGGTCGAGCTCCTGGATCTTGCGACGCGTGAACCGGTAGACGGCCCCCGCGAAGAGGAAGACCAAAAGTAACGAGATCAGGACCCCGGCGGCCTGCCCCCCGCCGTAGATCAACCCAAGCGACGCGAACAGGTTGAACATGCCGTGCATCAGCATCGCCGTCATCAGGAACAGCAGGAAGACGAACATCCCCCCGGCAAAACCGACCGCGCCTTTGGACTGCGTCGCGATCCGCCACTTGGAGAGACCCCAACCGGACATCGAGGTTGCCGACGCGTGGAGGATGGTGCTCGTTAGGCTTCGCAGGATGGCGAGCACCGCCCAGCTGATGACGGTCCCCGTGAGGATCTCGTTGTACTCGTAGAGCAGGTTCTCCGTCGCCGCGAAGCCCAGCCCGGAGGCCGCGCCGAGAACGAGGCCGTCCTCCTCTTCCCACCGGCTGGCGAGCACGAGCGGCAGGAGGCCGAGCACCTTGAACGACTCCTCGACGACGGGGGCGACGAACACGGTCTGGAATAGGCCGGCGTCCACGGCCGTCGGCCGGTACGAACTGATGGTGTCCTGGAACACGTAGGTGACGATCAGAGTGAGGATGACGGCCGCGACCGCGCCCCAGGAGAACGCGTAGAAGACCCTTAGCCACGAGTTGCGGTTGTAGCGCTCGAGGTTGCGCAGGCGCACCATGTACCACAGGGAAGGCACAAACGCCACGCTGACTATGAGCACAAGCAGTAGGACTTCGCCGGCCATCTGGAGCACGTTTCGATCGCCGCGGTCTGCTAATAGACTTTCCCGGCGCGGTCTCGCCTGGGGCGCTCGTTGGGCGCGCGCCCACGCCCGCGAACCTTTTTAGCGCCCCTCATGCTTCAAGCAGCGTCCCGACCCCGCGTCGGGTACTGGGGGGAACGAACGTGGAAGAGCGACTCGAGACGGGCATCCCCGGCCTCGACGAAATGACGGGGGGCGGCTGGATCGTCCCGTCCTCCGTCCTCGTCGCGGGCGCGCCGGGAACGGGCAAGACCACGTTTGCCGTCCAGACCCTCTTCGCGGGAGCCCGCAAGGGCGAGACCGGGGTCTACTTCACGGGCGTGTCCGAGCCCGGGTGGGTCGTCCAGCGCTTCCTGAAGCACTTCGACTTCTACGACGAGGGGCTCGTCGAGGCCGGCAATGTCGTCTTCATCGACATCGGGGAGTCGATACGCAAGAGCGTGGAGGAGGCAGTCATAAAGATGCGCGAGGAAGTCGAGCGCCTCACGCCTGCACGGATCGTCTTCGACCCGATCACCGTCCTGCGGTCAGCGATCGAGTCGGAAAAGCAATACCGCGAGGTGCTCCACGACCTGACGACGTTCATGAAGTCGTTGAACGCCGTCCTTGTCCTGACGAGTGAGCACGACCTCCAACACGGGCAACCGACGGTGGAGGCGTACATGGTGGACGCCATCATCGTGCTTACGCAGCCCAAGGAGGGGAACGTCCGCCGCAAATACCTCGAGGTGCTGAAGATGCGGGGGACCAAGCACCTGACGGGCGAGCAGATCGCCGACCTGAACCCGAGCGGCTTCGTTGTGCAGCCGGGCCTGCGGTAAGCGGGCCGGCGCGGGGGGGAGGGCGCCCCATTGTTCCGTTTCGGCATAGGCCCGCTCGACGAGCGGCTGCATGAGGACACAGGGGGCGGGCACGCGCACGCGCTCCTGGCGGCCAGCCCCGGTCTTGACCCGCTGCCGTTTGCGCTCCACGCGGCCGTGACCATGGTCGGCGACGGGAACGCGTGCGCGTTTGTGGTGAACAACAAGCCCCCCGGCTGGGTCGAGGCGGCCGCCCGCCACTTCGGGTACAACCTCGAGGGCGACTTGCTAAAGGGGCGCTTCCAGATTGTGGACGCCTTCTCCTCGACGATGGGGGTCCCCGCCAGCGGTTACCCCGTAGTGCATGAGCCATCCAACCCCGCGGAGATCCGCGAGGTGATCGACGCGCTTGGCGACCCCGAGGCGCTCGTCGTGTTCGACTCGATCTCGTCGTGGGTCGACCTCTCGGGTGAGGGCGCGCGCGGGGTCGGAAAACTACTGCGTGCGGTGGGGGAGGGACGCTCCCTGTTCGGCCTCTTCTCGCTGTGGGGCTACCCGCCGAGCCTGGTGGAGGCCGTGCGCGCGAACTTCGACCACGTGGTGCAGCTCCAGCCGGTAGAGGGCGTGGCGGTCGTCCGCCAGTTCCTCGTCGCGGACCGCATCGGGGGGAAGGCGGCGACGCCGCTGGCGCTCCCGGTCAAGACGATGCGCCCGGGGGGAGTCCACGTGTACATCCCCAAGGTGCTTGTCACCGGCCCGCAGGAGGCGGGCAAGACCGCGCTCATCGCTGCGCTCTCTTCGACGGGGGCCTCCGCCGAGGCCCTTGGCACCACGGTCGCGCTCGACCACGGGACGCTCGGCCACGGGGGGATCACGGCGGAGCTCTACGGGACCCCCGGCGCGGAGGCTTTCGACCCCCTGCTCCCGACGATCGCGGAGGAGTCCGTCGCGGTGATCCTGGTCGTCGACTCGACCGACCCTTCGACGTTTCCGCGCGCGCGGGCGATGCTCGCCCGCGCGGGGGCCGGCGGACTCCCGACGGTGGTTGCGGCCAACAAGACGGACCGCAGGGGCGCCCTGACGCCCGCAGAGGTCAAGAGGCGGCTGGCGCTTCCCGATGGCGTGCCCGTGGTCGGCACCGACGCGGGGATCGGCGAGGGGCTCGACGAGCTCCTGGAAGAGGTGACGCGCAAGCTCCTGCGCCAGGCGCCGCTCATGGCCATGGGCAAGGACAGAAGCGGGGGGGAGGCCCGGTGAGCGCGGACCTCGAAAGGATCCCCATGGGGGTGAAGGGGCTGGACACGGCGCTCGGCGGCGGGCTGCGCGTCGGGTCGCTCGCGATGGTCGTCGGCAGCACCATGTCCGGGCGCGACGTCCTCGCGCAGCAGTTCTTCGCCCACGGGCTCGCCCAC
>CBEUCC010000040.1:0-19298 GCA_965541515.1 uncultured Thermoplasmata archaeon | reverse complement strand
GGGGACGGCGACTTCAACCCGGACCTGCGCCCGACGTTCCCGTCCGACGGGCGGGTCTTTGCCGGGTTCACTCCCAACACGCTAGGGCTTGGCGACCGGATGACGGTCACGAACACCCTCGGGCACAGCGTCGTGCTCGAGGTGACCTCGCTGGCCACGGACATCCTGGCGGCCGACGGTTACACCGCCCAAGCGGTCACGGTGGCCACTCTGGCCGGGACCTATGGAAACCTGGGGACGGCGGGCGCGCCCGCGGGGTCGCTCACGTACTCGGTCGTGGCTGACGGCCCGCACGCGCTCCTCTGGATGAGCGGCGGCGAGCACCTGGCCCTCGGGCAGCGCACTTTCGACCGCACGATCTCGCTCATCGGGATGGCATGACGCGCGCGGGGGAGGCCGGCCTGTGTCGCGCGTGGCCGTCGTGACCGAGGACTTCTCGCTCTACCACGACCTCGTCGTACGCCTCAAACGCCGGGCCATCCCCTTCGCGTCGCTCTCGCCCCGCGACCCGTTGCCCGACGACGTCGGCGTCATCCTTACGAGCCCGGCGGAGTCCGAGTCGATCGAATTCCGCCCGCTCGTGGCCACGCGAGGCGACTTGGACGACGCCATCGACCAAGCGCTCAAGGCGCTGGCGGGCCGCGAGCCCGCCCATGTCGTGGCAGTGGGCGTCGACCCCGGCCGGGCGATCGGCGTCGCGGCCGTGGCCGACGGGCTCGTGGTCTCGACCGCACGGTGCGAGGGCGTCGACGAGGCCGTGAACCGCGTACGCCTGCTGTTGCAGCGCCACCCGGCCGCCCGGCAGGTCATCCGCATCGGCCACGGGTCGCCGACGGTGCGCGACGTGCTTATCCGCCGCCTGCTCACGTCCGGTGTCCCGGTTGAGGTTGTCGACGAGTCGCGGACGACCCGCGCGGTGGAGGCCCCCGACGTGCGGGCGGCGATGACTATCGCCAGCGTGCGCGGCGAGCGCGTGGAGCGCGCGCCCGTCGTGCGCGTGGCGCCCGGCGAGGTCAAGGACATCCAGCGGCTCTCGCGGATCCGATCGGGCGGGCGCTTCACCATCCCGGGCGCGCTGGCCGAGCAGGTGGCGGTCGGCGCGATCTCGCTTGAGGCCGCGGTCGAGCGGTACCGGCGCGGTCGGCAGGCCGACCTGTCGGCAGACTACGGCAGGGAAGAGGAATGAGGGTCCACAGCGCCGAGAGGACGCCCTCACATCCCCGTTGGTTCAACCGCCCATGGGTGCGTCGTGTTCCACCGTGATGACGACATTGCCCTTCTTGTGTCCCTTGTCCACATACCTGTGAGCCTTGGCAATCTGCTCCAATGGATAACGCCTATCTATGACCGGTTTGAGCTTGCCCGCTTCAACGAGCTCTTTGAGGAACTGCAGGGCCGTGGTCTTCTCACTCGTAAGGGAGTTGGTGGTCAGGTAGGTCCCGTGCTTCTTCAATGATTTCTTGGCACGCGAACGGGAGATCTTGCCAACGGCGTCAAAGACCACATCCCAGACCTCGCCGGTCCGGGTGAAGTCCTCTTTGGTGTAGTCAATCGCCTTGACGGCTCCAAGCGACCTCACCAATTCCAGGTTTGAAGAACTGCATACCCCGGTCACTTCCGCTCCGAAGTTCCGGGCAAGCTGAACGGCATAGGTGCCCACACACCCCGAAGCACCATAGATCACGACCTTCTGTCCCCTCTGGATGTCTGCCTTCCTGAGAATGTGCAGGGCGGCCATACCCCCATTGGGAACGGCGGCGGCCTCGGCATACGTGCTGCTCGTAGGCATCTTGGCCACCACTCCCTTCTTCCATGCTTCGGGCAGACACACGTACTCGGCGTAGGCACCAGCCTTCAATCCGGTGGTGGTTCCAAAGACTTGGTCACCCTCCTTGAACAGCTTGACATGGTTGCCCACCGCTTCGACTTCCCCCGACAGCTCATAGCCCAGTATGGTCTTCCTGGGTCTCCTAAGGCCAAACACCATCCGCACCATGAACGTGAAGAACTTGGAATCTGGGTGTTTGCCCGTTCGAGCCCACCTCGTCGCGGTTGACACGGTGGACGCGTATACCTTCACCAGCACCTCGTTGTTCTTGGGTGTGGGCTTGTCGACCTCCTTGAGTTGAAGCACCTCCGGGGCCCCGTATTCCGTGTAGACGACCGCTCTCATGCCCGCGCCCCCGAGGTGGGCCCCCGCAGCCCCTTGACCATCTCTGCGGTCAAATCGCCACCGTAGACCTTCGTCAAGTCGGAAACCTGAATCACCGGACCCCCCCCTGCTCTCTTCGCCGCGGGGAACAGGTGCGCCGCTTAAAAGGGCCCCCACCCCGGGGGGGTGGGCATCGCACGGTGGACTTTGCGGCCCGCGATCCGATGCAGGCGTCGACCAGGTCCTCCACCGCCGCCCGCAAAGGTATCGGGACGCAGAGTCCGAGGGGCATCCCCGGTCCGCGGGGACGACTGCGGTCACGGCAGGCCACCCCAGGCACTGCGGCCGCGCTTTTGGTAGGTCGAGAAAATGGAGGGCGGGTCCCCTTCTGGGAGCCCCGGGGAGGCCGGCTAGGAGGCCGGGGACAGGGGACCGACAACAGGTAGGGAACGGGTACGTCGGCCAGGGGTTTCGTTCGTCCCCCGATTCCTCGGGCATATCCGTAAATACACCTGCTCTCCTGACGCGGCGACATCCGTGACATCTGGAAATGGTTTCGCCGCCCTGGGCCTGTCGCAAGAACTGCTCGCTGCCGTCGAAGCAATGGGGTTCGAAGAGCCGACACCCATCCAAGAGCAGGCCATCCCCGAGGCGCTCAAGGGCCGCGACCTCATCGGGCAGGCGAGGACCGGGACGGGCAAGACGGCCGCCTACGTGCTCCCCTCCGTCGATCGGATCCGCAAGGCGCACCCGGAGGGCGGTACCGTGCACTTCCTCATACTGTGCCCGACCCGCGAGCTCGCGCTCCAGGTCACGGGCGAGGTCGAGAAGATGACCGACCACACGGACTTCCGTCCGCTCTCCGTCTACGGTGGCGCCTCCATCGAGCGCCAGGTGCGAGCGCTGCGCCAGGGGGTCGACTGCGTCGTGGGGACGCCCGGGCGCATCATCGACCTTGTGAACCGGCGCGAGCTGCGCCTCGACTCGGTCGAGATCCTCGTGCTCGACGAGGCCGACCGGATGCTCGACATGGGGTTCATCGACGACATCCGCTACATCCTCTCGAAACTCCCGTCCCAGCGCCAGACGATGCTCTTCTCGGCGACCATGCCCCCCGAGATCATGGCCCTTGCCGACAACCACATGCAGTCCCCACTCACGGTGCAGGTCTCGTCGGACGTCCTCACCGTCCCTACGACCGAGCAGGTGTTCTACCGCGTGGGCCGGCGCAACAAGATGTGGGCCCTTACCCGCATCCTGCAGGCGGAGGATGTCAACCGCGCACTCATCTTCTGCAACACGAAGCGCGGGGTGGACCTCGTGACGCGGCGGCTCAAGGAGGCGAACTTCGACGCTGAGGCTCTGCACGGCGACTTCTCGCAGGCCAGCCGGGAGTCCGTGCTTCGCAAGTACCGCGAGGGCAAGGTCCGGCTGCTCGTCGCGTCGGACGTCGCCGCGCGCGGCCTCGACATCGAAGAGACGAGTCACGTGATCAACTACGACACCCCCGACAGCCCCGAGTCGTATGTGCACCGCGTCGGGCGGACGAGCCGTGCGGGGCGCGAGGGCAAAGCGATCATGTTCGTGACGAAGGAGGAGGAGGGCGCCATCCACGAGATCCAAGTGTTCGCGGGCGCGCTCATCCAAGAGGAGGAGTTGCCGGTGCCCTCGCGCAGCGACCGCGTGCGGAAGGTCGTGGACTTCGACCACGTGGCCAACGCGTTCGGGATGGTGCCCATCGAGGTCGACGTGGGGACCAAGGACGGGTTGCGCACGTACGACCTCGTGCGGTTCCTTGCCAAGATCGCGAGTGTCGAAGAGTCGATGATCGGGCACATAGAGATCGGTGAGGACTCTACCGGCTTCGAGGTGCACAAGCAGCGCATCGAACGCGTGTTGCGTTCGCTGAGGCGATCGAAGTGGCGTGGCCGGCCGATTCGGGTCGAGCTGCGCGAAACGTGAGCTGTTCGCCCTTAGATCGGGAGCGCGCCGGCCACGGCGTCACGCGTGGAGGTGGCGGGTGCCGTGACCTGGACGACGAAGTTCTGGCGCTGCCACCCGAGGGTCGCGCGGCCGCCTCCCTCGTGCGTGAACCAGTGCTCCACCCCCGGCGAGGCGCAGGCGCTGGGGCCCCGGGACCGGTCGAGCCCCGCGTACAGGCTGTCCAGGTAGTGGTCGGCCGACATTGTGGCGCCTGCGATTTCGCCGGAGATGGATTCGTTGAACCGTGTGATCCGCACGGCGACCTCGCCGCCGTAGGTGGCCACGGCAACGACGGACCCCGGCCTCTCGCCCGGGGCCACCACCACGCTCACCCGCGCGTGGCCCGCAAGGTCAGCCGGAAGGAACGACTGGGGGGCTGCCGCAGCGTCGGGCTCGGGGTGGCTGTACACGTCGACCGGCAGCGTCGCGTAGGGACTGACCACGTTCAGCAGGACGATCCCGACCACGGCAATTGCCAAGATGGCAATGACAGGCAGGGGCCCCGCGCTCTCGCGCTGGCTCCCCTCGTCTCCGCCGCCGAGGCGCTTCAGGCGCAGCCACCCGCCGACGCCGAGCGCGCCCCCGATGACGGCGGTCCCGAGGGAGGCCATCACGCAGGCGCGGCCAAGGTCCGCAGCGTCGCAGTTGGCGTTGCCGGAGAGCCAGTAGCCGAAGCCGCCAAGCGCGAGCCCCGTCCCCACGAGTACGAACCCGGACACGACCCAGACCCGACTCAAGGGGGCACCCGGGCGGGCCGAACGCGGGGTGGGTGAAAAGGTTTTGTTGGGGGGCGCTTCCCACGGGCGCGCCCGCGCGAGCGCCTGGACGTTTGATTAATTGAGAGGGACGGGAGGGTCATCCACTACCCCTTATCCACGCCGGCGCCGACAACCTCCCTGGCGATCTTGATGAAAGACGCAACCCCCAAGGGTACAGCCAAGTGGGCCAAGAAAGTGGCAAACGCACTCGGTCCGCAGGTCCAGGACCTGCGCCGGGACGAGAGGGGCTCCATCGAGGGGCTCCCCCTCTACTTCCTCGTGTCCGCCCTGGTCGTGGCGGTGGCCACGAGCGCCCTCCTGTCGATGATGGGGGGCCTGCAGGGACAGACGCTCGGCGCCGTCGAGGTCAGCCCCGACACCATTTCGGTGGCCGGCGGGGTGGGCGAGGTCACGTTTGTCGTCACCGTGAAGGACACCGACGGCAACCCGATCGAAGGGGCAATCGTCTCCGTGAACGGACTCGGCGCGTCGGCGGCCGCCAAAACAGATGCCTCCGGGCAGGCGCGGTTCACGCTCGGGGTCGATATGGGCAGCAGTTCCTACGGCGAGATTGATGTGGAGGCGACGCACCACGGACCGGCTGGCGAAGGCCAACGGGCTGCTAGCCTTCTCGTGACGCGGGGCTGAAGCCGCGCCCCTCTCCCCCCGTTCCCCCGGTGAGGTCGACGATGAACGACACCCCCCAAGCGCACCTGGTCGTGCTCGTGGCCGGCGCGTGTCTTTCCGCGGCCGTCCTGGCGGTTGCCGGCGGCCAGGCGGCAGAGGCCGGCCGCGCGCAAGCGCGCGATGCAACCGACGCGCTAGCCGCCGCCATCGGTCTCTCGGGGTGCTCGGCTTCGACCCCCGAAGTGTTGATCGACCTGCAGGGGACGCGCGACGTCTGGGCGGGCGGCGTGCGGGAGGCCACCCTGCTTCCGGACCGCATCCGAATCGAGTTGCAGGGAGGCGGGACCTTCTCGAGCGTCGCCTTCCGGCCCGTAGGGACCACCGGCCCCATCGACCTGCTCGCGCCCGACGCGTTGGTGCTCGCGTACGACCCTCTCGAGGGATCCTGCGTTGCCTGGCCCGCGCCTGTCGACAGCGCGTGAACTCCCTCTCGAATCGGCCGACCTTCGCGCACGGAGCCCGAACTGTCGTGGTGGCAGGGCGCCCGGTTCAGGGCGGCGGGGCCGGGCCACGCGGGTTTTGTGGTCCCCTGGCCCCGGGTGCGGGACCCGTCGGCGGTGCCTGGTCGCCCGCCGATTCGTCCCGCCCGCCACGGCGCAACGCGCCCGCCCGGCCGCGCATGGCCAGGGCGCCGCCTACCGCGCCCGCAAGGAGGCCGACCAGCAGCAGGAGCAGCTCGAGCCCGCCCGAAGGCCCGACCACAGGCGTCGCCTGTGGCTGGGCGTACTCCACAGTGACGGTCACGTTCGCAACGTTCCCAAGCGCGTCTTCGGCCTCGACGGCAATGTGGTTCTCACCGACGGCCAGCTCAACGAATATGTGGAAGTCGCCGGTCGTGGTCACGCTGACGGCGAGCCCGCCGACGCGGACGACCGCGCCGGGCTCGGTCTGCCCGGTCACCTCGACTGCGGGTTCAAGGACGACCGCACCCTGTGCCGGCGTGTAGATCGTAGTCTCGGGGGGCACGTCGTCCTTGAAGATCTGCAGGTCGACGGGCGGCCCCGAGTTCCCGGCCGTGTCACTGAATGTGATCGACAGGTTGTTGGGACCGGGCACGAGCTCAACGGGTTGGAGCGTCTCGCCTTCTGGCAGGTCAAGGGAGGTGTCTGCAAAAAGGACGCGCGCCGGCTCCGAGAGAACGATGCGCAGCAACACCTGGCTCCCGCGCGTTGAGGGGCGCCCGCCAAGATCGAGGATCGGGGCACCCGATTCGACCCACTCGAAGGTGGCTGACGGCCGCGTGGTGTCGCTCACCACGGCGAATGACACGGACGCCGTGTTGCCCACCCGGTCGACCGCCATCACGAGTACCGTTGTTTCGCCCTCGGGGACCTCAAGGGAGACGGTGACGTGCCCGTCCCCCGAAACGGCGACGGGCGCGCCGTTCACCGAGACCTCGCCAAGGCCCGAGCCGACGTCCGCGACGGTGCCGTCGATCGCCACGAGCGACGAAACGACGAGGTACCGCCCCGGACCCAGCGACACGGCTCCGTCAACCGATGCCTCCAGGGACGGCGGTTCATCGTCAAGGAACGCGAACCCGTACCAGTGGGCCGTGTTTCCGGCCTCGTCCGTGCACACGACGTCAAGGTCGTTGCGCCCAGGCGCCAGCGCCAGGTCCGCGCCAAACGTGCTTCCCGCGCGGGTGACCGTGGCGCCCCCCAACTCGACCGTAGCGCTGGGCTCGCATGTGCCGGAGACATGGACCGTGAGATTGGCCGTCCACAAGGCCGACAGCGGTTGGCTGTCGAGTAATGCCGCAAGCTGCGGGGGGACCGTGTCCAGGGTGATGACAGAATCCCCTTCGACCCAATTGCCCGCCCGGTCGACGATTCGCAGCGAATAGGTGTTCTGGCCCTCGTCTAGGGGGATCGTGAATGCAAATGAGCCATTGGCCCCGAGCGTCACGGTCTGGTTCCAGCCGTAGGCGCGGCGTACCGTGAGCGTGGCAAACGGTTCGCTCGAACCGGAAAGGACCCAGGACGTCCCATTGGCGAACCGCGGGAGGGACCCCAAGACGAGCGGCGGGGCTTCGGTGTCGACATGCAGGGGGAACAGTTTTGCATATTGGATGTTCCCGGTGCGGTCGACAGCGCGTAGGTAGACGGAGTGTGTGCCGTCCGCAAGGGGTCCGATGGTGGTGGACCACGCGGACGAGTTGTTGGCCCCAGGGGCTAGCGTCTCGAAAGATGTGTTGTCAAGGGAGTACTCGAACGACGCCAGGCCCGATCCGGCTTCGCTGATGTTGCCCGTGACCTGGAAGATGGTGCGGTTGTAATACGCGTCCACGGCCGGCGACGAGAAGGTCAGCTGGGGGGGGCTGTCGTCCTGGCAGACAAAGGCCATGGGACTCATCCCCTCGCTGAAGTAGAACTGCATCGGCGCGCATCCGAAAGTGTGTGCACCATCCACAACGACGGGCCGAAGGTCGCGGTTGTCGACGACCAGGCCGCCCCCATACACCCCCCAGTTGACGACATATGAGGGGGTCCACGTGGGGATGTCGAGCACGAGGTTTGCCACGTCGGTGGCGTTGCGCAGGGAAAGCGCGTTGGCGACCATCGGAACGGCGCCCTGCCACGTCGCGGAGGTCACGTTGAGGAACGCGAAGTGTTCGATGCTAGCGTTCGTGCCGGGCGTGGCGGTATCGAGTGCGCTGTCAGCCGTCGAGTAGATGAGGATATGCCCCTGCGCCGCCGCGGCGTAGGTGTTGCCCGAAGCGCCAAGCGTGGAATTCGTGACGATGATCGTGCCGCTGTCGGCCGTGACGGCGGTCGTGACGTTCACGGTCACGAGCCTGTCTACCGTCATCACGGTCGTGTAGGAGGCTACCCCGGCGAGACGGATGCCGCGCGAGGCGTTGACCACCGTGTTGTTCGTGGCGGTGAGCGTTCCGTCGAAGCGCCAGGTCGCGGCGGGGTAACCGGCCTCTATGGCGCTGCTGAATCCCCCTGAGCTCTCGAAGTAGTTGTTCCGGACGAGGTACGACGCATCGGGGTCTGCGCGCCTCACGATGATCGAGAAGTACTCGTTCAGGAAGGTGTTCCCGTTGATGTCGAAGGCGTGTGCAAAACCCAGGGGGGCTCCGCGGACATAGACGGTGTAGAAATTGCCGAACCCACGCCGGCTGAACGAATTGTTCGCGATCTGGACCGTCTGGTTGGCGAAGGAGGGGTTGACCTCGAGGTATACGCCTGTGCCGCCTCTGAGCGTGTTGTCCGTGAAGTTGATTGGGCGGGCGAGGTGCACGACAGACGTGCCGGCCGAGGCGTCCCAGGTGACGTGGTCAAAGGTGACCCCAGCCGACGAGACCCATGTCCCTCCGACCGTAGCGGTGATCGAGTGGGTCGCATTCTGGATGTGCACGCGCGTCAGCGTGGCCGTACTGTATAAGCCGAAGTACCACCGGGGCCCGTCGAAGGTCGAGTCGGTGGCATCGAGGACTCCGTTGTTCACTAAGAGGCGGGAGGCGGGCAGCAGCAGCGTGACGTTGTCCAGGGTTAGGCTACCCGTAGCCGTGATGGTAATGTTCCCGTCGGTGGAGTTGGTGCCGTTCGAGCCGGTGACGTTGATGGTCTCGTTGGAGTAGACGAGCGCCGTTGAGATGACCCAGTCACCCGTGATGTTCACGTCAGCTGCTGCCGGACCCGCGGAGAGTATTGTCGCGACAACAGCCAAGGCAATGCCCGCCCCGGCCAGGGCCGACATTCGCACCAGACGGAAAAGCGGCGGGCGACGGGCCCGGGTCTTGCCAGGAACTTGGACGGCCCCCCGGCAACCACGGGGCTACCCTATTAGAGGGATCGGGTCGGGCCCACCCCATGGTGAACAACGCGGGGGCACAGGGCTCACTCGTCGCTCCCCCGGGGCCGGCGCGGCCTTGGATCCAAGGGCCACCCGGCCGAGGCCGTGGAGGCCGGACGTGCCTGGTGGCAGGGCGGACCCACGAGCATATCGGTGATCGACCGATTGGAGCGCCTGGGCAGGGCGACCAAGCCGTGTCTGGGGCCACGGGACGTGTGGGGCGCGGCTTTCGGCCCCTGAAAACCCTTAAGGCGCCCCCCTTTGATCCGCGGCCCGACCCGCGATGACCGCCGCCCGCTACGTCTATGCGTTCGACCAGGGAAGCGGGCAGATGAAGACGCTGCTCGGCGGGAAGGGCGCGGGCCTGGCCGAGATGACGCGGATCGGGTTGCCTGTCCCGCCCGGGTTCACCATCACGACGGAGGCGTGCCTCTCCTACCACCAGCGGGGGACGTACCCGATGGGCCTGCGCGAGCAGGTCACCGTCGCGCTTCGCGCCCTCGAGAAGGCGGTCGGCCGGAAGCTCGGCGACGCCAAGGACCCGCTCACGGTGTCCGTAAGGAGTGGCGCCGCGGCCTCGATGCCCGGGATGATGGACACGGTACTCAACCTCGGGCTCACGCGCGCCACCGTCGGTGGGCTCGCGGCAAAGAGCGGGGACGACCGCTCCGCGTGGGACGGGCTGCGGCGATTCGTGCAGATGTTCGCCAACGTGGTGCTCGGGCTCGAGCACGACCGGTTCGAGGAGATTGTCACCGCGCGCAAGGCCAAGCGCAAGGCCAAGCACGACTTCGATCTCACGGCCAACGACTGGAAGGAGGTCGTGTCGGCCTTCGAGGCGCTCATCGAGAAGAAGACGGGCGAGGCGCTTCCGCAAGACCCGCACGAGCAACTGTGGATGGCCCTCCGCGCGGTCTTCGACTCATGGAACAACCGGCGCGCGATCGAATACCGCCGGATCCACCGGATCCCCGACAACATGGGGACCGCGGTTAGCGTCCAGGCGATGGTCTTCGGGAACCTGGGCCAGGACTCGGGTACGGGCGTTGCCTTCACGCGTGACCCGTCGACCGGCGCGCGGTCGTTCTTCGGGGAGTTCCTGCTCAACGCGCAGGGCGAGGACGTGGTCGCCGGAATCCGCACACCGCAGCCAATCGTAGGGCTCGAGGAGACGCACGCGTCGGTGTTCCTGCAGCTGCAGCGCACGGCCGAGAAGCTGGAGCACCACTACCGCGACATGCAGGACATCGAGTTCACCATCGAGCGCGGCAAGCTCTACATCCTCCAGACCAGGGCGGGCAAGCGCAGCGCGGCCGCGGCTGCGCGGATCGCCACGGACATGGTGGCCGAGGGGCTTATCACGCGCGAAGAGGCACTCAAACGAGTCTCGCCGCGGCAGGTCGAGCAACTGATGCACCGCCGCCTCGACCCGAAGGCGGCCCCCCTGCCGGTCGCCCAGGGGCTGAGCGCCTCCCCGGGGGTCGCGACAGGCGCCGTCGTGTTCTCGGCCGACGAGGCGGTGAAGCGCGCGGCGGCCGGCGAGGCCGTCGTCCTGGTGCGTGTCGAGACGACTCCGGAGGACATCCACGGGATCAACGTGGCCGAGGGGATCCTCACGGGGCGCGGGGGCATGACCTCGCACGCCGCGGTCGTCGCGCGGGGCATGGGAAAGCCCTGTGTCGCGGGGTGCGAGGAGCTCACGATCGACCCGCAGAAGCGGCAGTTCACCGCGGTGTCGGGGGCGGTCGTGCGCGCCCGGGAGACCCTCACGATCGACGGCAGCACGGGCCGCGTGTTCGTCGGTGAGGTGCCCACGCTCGAGCCAGAGATCGGACCGATGTTCCGCAAGCTGCTCGCGTGGGCCGAGGGGGCCTCGCGCCTGGAAGTGTGGGCCAACGCCGACACCCCGGAGGATGCGCAGCGCGCCCGCTCGTTTGGCGCGCAGGGCATCGGGCTTTGCCGCACTGAGCACATGTTCTTCGGAGACGAGCGGCTGCCGCGTATCCGTGAGATGATCATGGCACGCTCGCTTGAGGAGCGGCAAGCTGCGCTCGCGAAGTTGCTGCCGTTCCAGCGCGAGGACTTCCGGGGGATCCTGCGCGCGATGGCCGGGCTGCCGGTCGTCATCCGGCTGCTCGACCCCCCGCTCCACGAATTTCTCCCCGACTACACTGCGCTGCGCGTGGAGGTGGCGCTAGCCAAGGAGCGGGGCCAGAAGGGCAAGGAGCTCCAGGGCAAGGAGGCGCTCCTGCGCAAGGTCGAGGCGCTCCGGGAGGCCAACCCGATGCTGGGTTTCCGGGGTTGCCGGCTGGGCCTTCTCTTCCCCGAGATCATCGAGATGCAAGTGCGCGCCATCGCACAGGCGGCGGCCGCCCTGCGGGGGGAGGGCGTCGACGCCCGCCCGGAGATCATGGTGCCGCTCGTGGGTCACGCCAACGAGATGCACAGGTTGCGCGACCTCATCCAGGGGACGGTAGACCGCGTCAACTTTGAAATTCGGCGGGAGGACAAATACACGATCGGGACCATGATCGAGATCCCCCGGGCGGCGCTCACGGCCGACGAGATCGCCAAGTCCGCCGAGTTCTTCTCTTTCGGGACGAACGACCTGACGCAGATGACTTTCGGGTACTCGCGCGACGACGCGGAAGGGAAGTTCCTCTTCCGCTATGTGGAGGAGGGGATCCTGCCGTCGGCGCCTTTCCAGACGGTTGACCGTGAGGGCGTCGGCAAGCTGATGGCCATGGCGATCCAACTAGGCAAGAAGACGCGGCCGGACCTCAAGGTCGGGATTTGCGGCGAGCACGGGGGCGACCCGGAGTCGGTGGCGTTTTGCCACGGGCTTGGCCTCGACTACGTTTCCTGCTCGCCTTTCCGGATTCCCGTCGCGCGGATGGCCGCGGCCCACGCGGCGCTCGGCTTCCAGACCGCGGGCGACTAGCGCCGCCGACCGAGAGCGTCGCGAGCACCTGCGTGGCGGCCGCCTTGAACTCTGCGAGCGTCCCCTCGTTCACCAGCACCACGTCGGCAAGCGCGATGGCCTCGCCGATTCCCCAGCCGAGTTCGCGCCGGTCCCGCTCGCCGAAGCCCCTCGCCGTGAGCCGGTCGTCTGACCGGCCCCGCCGCCGGAGGCGCGCCGCGCGGGTTCGCGGGGAACCGAGGACCGCGAGCACGACGACCTCGACGGCGGTCTGGTTTCGGAAGGCCTCGATCTCCGCCGCGCTGCGCGCGCCGTCGACCACCGCCGTCCCACCCCTCTTTGGGATGACCGCAAGCGTGCGTTTCGCCCACACATCGGCCCCCTGGCGCTCGCGCTCGGCGGAAGCCGTCTTGCCGACCACCTCCGGGCTGAGCGGCAGGCCGCGCCGCTGCACCTCGCCCCGCACGCGGTCGCCCATGCTATACACCGGGAGCCCCAGGCGGCTGGCCTGCGCGACCGCGACGGACTTTCCGGCCCCCGGCATCCCGGTGATGACAACGAGTCGCATGGGTTGTCCGTCCTTGTGCCCGCAAGGAGGGCCCCGGTAGAAAAACAACGCCGCCCGGCGTGGGCGCGCCTGGCGGTTGGCACCCCCCCGCCAAGGTTTTTAACACCCCAGCCGCTGCCCGCGGCCCGATGACCCCCCGCCGCGCCAGAGGGTGGACGCATACCTCACTCGTTTGGGCGATGCTGCTGGTCTTTCTAGCGTCGGCCACCGCGGGGCCGGCCGCCGGCGCGTGGGACCAATTCCGTGGGAACGCGCAGAAGACCGGCTTCGTGGACGACGGGACGGCACCCCGGAGCGTGGGGTGGATCTTCGAGTCCGAGTCCGGCTCGCAGCTCGTCGCGTCCCCCGTGACCGACGGCGTGACGGTCGTCGTGGCCGACTACCAGGGCCAGGTCTCGGGGATCGACGTGTTCGACGGGAGCCTCTTGTGGACCCGCAGGACTCCCGACTTCGTGACGGCCACCCCCGCGATCGCCGGGGACGTGGTGCTCGTCCCGTCGGGCAAGAGCTTGCTTGCCTACGAGGTCCACCCCTCCGGCACGTCGGTCAGCCTCCGGTGGTCATTCAACGCCAACGCGAGGATCGACTCGCCGCCGACGGTCGAGGGCGGCGCGGCCTACTTCGGGTCGGACGACCGGACGCTCTACAAGGTGGACATCGCGACAGGCGCGCTCGCCTGGAGCTTCACGACCGAGGACGTGGTCAAGTCGTCGCCAGCCGTCTCGGGCGGGCGCGTGTTCATGGGCTCCTACGACGGGAAGGTGTACGCGCTCGACGATAAAGGGTCCAACGTGAGCCTCGCCTGGTCGTTCAACGCCGGCGGTGAGGTGGCCGGCTCGCCGGCAGTGGACGGCGGCACGGTTTACGTCTGCACCTTGGGCGGGCGCGTGTTCGCAATTGACGGGCCGACGGGCGACAAGGAGTGGGAGGCTTCGCCGGGGGGCGTCATCGTCGCTTCGCCGGCCGTCGTGGACGGGCTGCTCATCATCGGCGGCGATACGCTGGCGGCGCTCGACCTAGCCAACGGGGTCACCGTCTGGGACCGGCCCCTCGGCGGCTATGTGCGTTCCTCACCGGCAGCGGCTGGTGGGCTCGTGTTCGCCGGAGACTATGCAGGCCGGTTCTTCGCGTTTGGCCTGGACGGTTCGCTCTCATGGTCCTATGACACGGGGTCCGCGATCCGCACCTCGCCTGCGGTCGGCGGGGGCCTCGCGCTTGTCGGCAACGACGACGGACGGCTCTTCGGGCTCCCGCTCGACGCGGGTGCTGCCCCAGACGTCATGGAGTTGCCGGCGCGCCAGACCTTCGAGGGTGTCCGTGAAACGTTCGCGGCCGTCGCCTTCGACCCGGAGGGCCGGGACCTCGTGTACACGTGGTCGTTCGGGGACGGGTCCACCCAGGAGGGCCGCGTCGCCCACCACGCGTTCGGGTCGCCGGGCAACTACACGGTCGAGGTGACAGTCTCCGACGGGCAACAGGCCAGTACCGTCACGGGCATCGTCACGGTGCTCCCCTTCTCGGGTACAGTCACCGGCGGCCAGTCGGACGGCGGGTCCACCGGGACCGACAACACCATGCTCTACGCGGGCGCCGCGGTCGCCGTCGCGGCTGCCTTGGGACTCGTCGTCTTCTTCGCGGTCCGCCGTCGGAGGTCCGCGCCGGACGGCCGGGTCGCGCCTGCGCCCGAGTCCGAGCCGCCCGCGACAAAGCCCGCCGAGCGCTCGCCCCCCCCCCGCGCGCCTCAGGCGCCGGCGGCGTCACCCCCGTCCCAGTTCGACTACTACGAGCGGGCGTACGGCGCTGAGCCGCCGGCCAAGGGGCCGGCCAGGCGGCCGCCCCGCCCGCCGGATGACCCCAGGGGGCCCTGACCGTGCAACGGCTCGATGGCCGGGCCCACGACGCGTTGCGGCCCGTTTCCTTCGAGCGCGGGTACCTCCGTTTTCCCCACGGCTCCGTCCTTTGCCACTGCGGCCACACGCAGGTGCTCGTCACGGCGACGGTGGAGGAGAGCGTGCCGCCGTGGCGGGAGGCCTCCGGCAAAGGGTGGGTCACGGCCGAGTACGCCATGATCCCCGGCTCGACCCCTCAACGCGTGCGGCGCGAGCGGTCGGCAGGTGGCCGCTCCCAGGAAATCCAACGGCTCATCGGGCGGGCCCTGCGCGCCGTGTGCGACCTAGGGGCACTCGGTCCTCGCACCGTCGTGCTCGACTGCGATGTGCTGCAGGCGGACGGGGGCACGCGCACGGCGGCGATCACCTCGGCATATGTCGCGCTCCACGAGGCCGTCGCGGGCCTGCGTGAACGCGGGCTCGTCAACCGCCCCGTCCTGCGTGAGGCGGTGGCGGCCACCAGCGTCGGGATTGTCGAAGGCGCACACCTGCTCGACCTCACCTACGTGGAGGACTCGTCGGCCGACGTCGACCTCAACGTCGTGCGCACAGCCGCCGGCGCCTATGTCGAGGTCCAGGGCACGGCCGAAGGCCGGCCATTTGCGCGGCGAGACCTGAACGCAATGATGGACATGGCCGACCGGGGGATCGACGAACTGCTGGCCATGCAACGCAAGGCACTGGACGCGCCACCGGCAGGCGGTGGCGGCCCCCATGAGTGACCACGAATCCAGAGCCCCGCGACCGGGCGGCCATCTTTTATAGCCTCCAAGAGTTTCGAAGGCCGCCTAGCCAGCACGCTTGGCCTCCTTGACTCCTAGATGAACCCTTCGGGCGGATGTCGGGGGGATGGGCGGCTGCGGGTGGGGAGGCAGTCCCTGTGCGGATACCGGTAGGGCGTCTGGTAAGGAAAGCGTCGGGGGGCCCGGGGGCCCTTTCGAAGGCGGTTGATGAAGCGAGGCGAGAGGCGTTCTCCGGTTACCTGGAGATCAAGGTGCGCGCCGGGCCCGGGCGCACACAACGGGCCGCTGTTGTTTTCCGTGAGGGGGTTCCGATCCTCGCCGACGCTGAAGGCGACGAGGTGCTCGACGGCCGCGAGTCTATGGCCGAGCTGGTACGCCTCGCGGGTCAGCGGGGCGCCTTGTTCGAGTTCCGGTCCTTCTCGTACGCCTCGTCCTCCGTCAGCGTCGAACACCTTGCCAAGTTCTTCCCGGAAGCGGCGGTGGTCGCGGCGGATTTTGAGCCACGCGTCCTTCTCCGTCTGAAGTCGCAGGACGAGGAGTCGCGGTTTCTGGCTCGGGAGGGCACGAGCCCAGCCCCTCCCGCTGGCCGCGGCGCCGCCGAGGTCGCGGTCGATGAGCCCGAATCATTGGTGCGGGCCGCGCAGGCCGCGGCCCATGCCCACGAGCCCGACGCGCTCGAGGCGCGCTTGCGCGAAATGGAGGACGAGAACCGAGCGCTGCGCGACGAGGTCAAGGTGACGCGCGAGGGGTCGCTCCGCCTCGTGCGCGAGGGCTCGCGCGGGGCGGGGGGTGGCAAGGCCGAAGCGCTGGCGGAGCGGCGCAAGCGGGACGGCGCGAAAGTGCTCCAGCGTGAGGAACGGGTGCTGAACCGCGAGCGCGCGACGGAGGAGCGCGAAAGGGGAGTTGCGGTGGAGGCCGCGCGGCTCGAGGAGGTCTCACGCCGGCTCGACGAGCGCCGGCTGGACCTTGAGGCGGAGGACCACCGCGCCGAGCGCACCCGCCAGGAGGTCGACGAGCTTTGGCGGAAGATCGGACGCGATTCGGAGGCGCTTGCCAAGCGCGAGGAAGCGCTGCGCGAACGCGAGGAGCGCCTCAAGAATTGGGAACTGGAGATCTCCGACAAGGGCCACGAGGTCGGGGAAGTCTCGACCGACATCGAGCGCGCGCGGCGTGGGCTTAACGCCGAGCGCACCGCAGCCGAAGCGCTCCGCCAGCAGGTGGAGGAGCGGTCGCTCGCACTCGAAGAGGCGCAGGACGGACTGCGCGAGCGGGAGGCGGAGGTCGAGCGCGCAGAGAATGAGGTCGAGGAGCTCCAGCAGAAGGTGCGGGCAGCGGAGGGGGCGGCGGCATCCTTGAGCAAGGAGCTAGACGCCTCGAACGAGCGGTTGTCGAAGCGCGAGGCCGCGGGGACGGAGCTGGAGACGAACCTGAATGCGCGCGAGGCGGCCCTCGGGGATCGCGAGAATGCGGCCGCCGAGTTGGAGCTCGAGGCCTCCCGACTGCGGGACCACCTAGAGCAGGCGCGCCAGCGGCAGGAGTCCCGCGACGCCGAGTTCGAAGAGCGCGCCGAGCGGGCCGCAGGGCGGGAGAAGAAGCTCATCGCGCGGGAAGCCACGCTCAAGCGCCGGGAGGCGGAGGCCCTCTCGCAGTCGCGGGGGGCCGAGTCGCTGCGCAACGAGACCGACAAGCGCGCGCACTCGCTCGAGCAGGAGGCGTCGGACCTTGTCGGCCGCCAGAAGGCACTCGACGCGCGCGCCGAGGAGATCGAGGCGCGAGCCCGCGAGGTGGCAGGCCGGGAGGAGTCGGTGGAGCGCCGCCAGGGACAGGCCGAACGGCTCCTCAAGCGGCACGAGGAGCTCGCCGAGGCCTACGAGGCGAAGATCAAGGAACTCGATACGGTCAAGGGGAAGCTCGCCGAAGAGCGCGGGGAGCTCGCCCAGCTCCGGCGTACGGCTTCGCGCGATTCCAAGGAGGCCACGCGCCAAGGGAAGAAACTCGCCAAGCGCGAGGACGAGCTCTCGGATGCGCGGGCCTCGCTCGCGACCCGCGAGCAGGAGATCCGGGAGAAGGAGCGGCAACTGAAGGACGTGGAGAAGGAAGCAAAACAGCGGGCGCTCGAGCTCGAGGGGCAGGGCAAGGAACTTGACGCCGCGCGGAAGGACGTGCAGCGGTTGGCCAAGGAGGCCGAGGCGGGGTTGAAGGCGGCGAAGCGCGCCGATTCGCTCGAGGGCGAACTGCAGGACCGTGAGCGGGAACTCAAGGACGCGGAGGCCGAACTGAAAGCGAAGCGCAAGTCACACGAACGGCTCGCTACCGAGCTCGCACACCGAGCGCGCGGGCTCGAGGAGCGTGCCAAGGAGCTTGACCGGGTGAAAGACCGCACCGCTGATCAGAACCGCGAGAAGAAGGCGCGCCAGAAGGAACTCCGGGAACTGCAGCGGCTCCTCTCGGAGATCTAGCCGGGAAGTGGGCCGCGGGGGCAGGGGCGGAGGTTGTGCGGTGAAACTCCCGAAGGGAAAGATCCTGAAGAAGTTCCCGGGCAAACCCGGTGTGGTGCTGGAGGCACTAGCGCAGGCACCCAAAGGGCTCAACGGCTACGTGCGGGTCGTCGGCCCAAAGGGGAGCGGCCAGGTCGGTGTGGTGCTGCTCGTCGAGGGCGAGCCGGTCGGCTGCCTGGTCACCGGCGCCAACCAGTCCTTCGGGCCCGACGCGGTCAAGCCCTTGCATGCGCTGGCCGACAACACGGGGTCGCAGGTGCGGCTCATCGGGTTCTACGAAGAGACGATGGATGACGTCCGGAAGGCCGTCGTGAACATGAGGCGGGTGGCCGGCGTCAGCCGCGATGACCTGGTGAAGCCGTCGACCGGAAAGCGGCCCAAGCGGGGGGCACCCACCGCGGCGGCCAGCCAGGTGGCAGACTCGGTCAAAGCTGGCCCGAGCGAGGGGGACGCGTCCGGTACCGACCCCCGGTTCTTCCGTGAACTCTTGGAGACGGGGATCCGCGCCGCGCAGGACGAGTCCGAGGCCTCCGGCAAACCCCTCGACACCGACCTCACCGACAAGCTAGAGGAGTACCTGAAGCGGAGTGACCTTGAGTTGGACGACGCCATCGCCACGTTCGCGACCGCGGTCTCCGACAAGTCGGAGGCCGAGCGGTCCAAGGGCAAGCTACCGCCGACTGTGGCGGAGGAGTTCAACCGCGGCGAACAGGACCTCCAGCAGACCGCGAAGCGCTACCAGAATATGCTCACCAAGGACAGGGCGTCGGCAAAAGCGCTGCGCAACCAGGAGGAGAACCTGGAGAAGATGGAGGCGTCGCTACACGACCTCAAGTCGTCCGTGCAAGTCGAGGGCGAGCAGCGGCTCCAGGAAATGGATAGCCTCGGCAAGGCGGGGGGGCCCCAAGCAAGGGCGGTCCTGCAGAAGCTGCGTGAGGAGCAGGAGGCCATGTACGCCCGGGTCGAGAAGCTCGTGCAGATGGAGGAACTGTTCAAGAAGAACCTCCTCACGCAGCGCCGGCGCATCTCCGAGAAGGAGACCGAGTTGCAGGAGTTGGCGGCGCAGCTGAAGCAGGACTTTCTGGAGCGCAAGCGGTTGCTCGACGAGGAGAAGGAGTCGTACCTGGAGGAGTTGCGCCGCCAGTCGAAGGACCTGCGTACGCGCGAGCAGGTGGCGGCCCAGCGTGAGAAGAAGGCGGCCGAGCTTTCCGAGCGGTTGGAGGGCGAGATCCGGCAGAAGATCGAGGTTATTGAGGCCAAGCGGACGGAGCTCGAGGCCCGTGAGAAGGAGCTGCA
>CBEUCC010000039.1:0-20800 GCA_965541515.1 uncultured Thermoplasmata archaeon | reverse complement strand
GAAGGCCATTGGAAGCGCGACCATGACCTGAAGGGCCAGATTAGCGCTGCGGAACATGGTATAGAGCACCAAGAACATGCCCCCCAACGCGATGGCGAATAGGATGGCGATCACGCGCGAGGCCGGCGCGGACAGCGGCAGTCTCTACGCACACGCCAGCGTCGGCACGCCCGGTGGCGATCGCGGTCGCCACCGCGGAGTGGGACTTGGCCTCCACGTCCCACCCTTGGATCTTTGCGGTGGCGGCCTCAAACGAGAGGCCGCGGTCGCGCGAGAGTTCCTTGATCTCGGCGTCGAGGAGCGCACGCGTCCCGGACCCGGGATTGCGGTTGACGAAACGGTGCTTGCCGTCGAGGAGCCCTGCCAGTGACGCGAGCCGGCGGGAGCCGCCTGGACGGACTGCGAGAACCTGCTGGCGGTGGTACCCCCGCACAAGCAGCGCCAACCCTTCGAGGTGCCGGGCGCGCAGCGCCCACTCATTGTACTCCCCCGTCTCGGGGTGGATGAGGTGGATGCCGGCGACATCGGCCTCGCCACGCGCCACCGCGGAGATCCCCCCGGTGGAACCGACGGCGATGACCTTCGCGCGGAAACCGGACTGGCTCTGCCCTAGGACGTCGAGCAGGTAGTCGATTCCCAGGCAGTGGCTCCCCGTGATGACGAGGTCAGCCGGGCGCAGAGCCGCCCCGAAAAGCGCCACCTCGACGGTCGACCCCTCGGGGACCTGCTTCGTGTTCTCGAGCACCTGGAAGAAACCGTCGGCCTCCGCCAGTGTCGTGATTGCACCCGATTCAGCAGCAAGGGCAAATGCCGTGTGCCCGCCGCCGCGCCGCGGGACTAGTGCCACAGGTTGGAACGCGCGGCGCCCGCCGCCCGCGTGGAGTGTCTCGGCAAGCGTCGCGGTCACGGTCCGCGACACGGCTTCCCGCGCAGGCACGCCCGCCAGGGCCCGGATGAGCGGGGCCCCGAAGAGGTTGAAGATCATCAACGCGGAGGTGGGGTACCCTGGCAGCCCGAGGATTGGCTTCGTGTAGGCGACTGCCAGGATGGTGGGCTTGCCAGGCTTGACCGCCACCCCGTGCACCACGATCCCGGGCTTCCCCACTTTGGACACGACGCGGTAGAGCAGGTCCCCGGCCCCCGCGCTCGTGCCGCCCGACACGATTGTGAAGTCGCACTCCCTGTGGGCTGTGGCGATCGATTCCTCGAGCGTCTTGGCCTCGTCCGGGATGATCCCGCGGATCTCCGGTACGCCGCCGGCCTCGCGCACGGCCGCCGCGACCGAGTAGGCGTTGATGTCGAAGATCTTGCCCGGCTTCAGCGATTCGGTGGGGGGCGTGAGTTCGTTTCCAGTCGAGAGCACTGCTACGCGGGGGCGCCGGTAGACCGACACCACTTTCCGGCCGATCGCGGCTAGGACGCCGACCTCGCGCGGCGTAAGCTGCGTCCCCCGGCGGACCGCTGTCTCACCGGCCATGATGTCGGCCCCGGCCGCAAACACGTTCTCCCCGGGGGCGACGGGCCGGTAGAGCTCCAGGAGCGTCCCAACCAGCCGCGTGTACTCGACCATGACCACCGCGTTGGCGCCGCGCGGGACAACCGCGCCTGTCGCAATCTCTGCCGCGCGCCCGGGGCCGATCGTCGACCTGGGGTCGTCGCCCGCGCGGATGTGCTCGACGACCTTCAAGCGGCGGGGGGCGTCCTCTTGCGCCCCGAACGTGTCTGAGGCGAGCACCGCAAAGCCGTCCATGACCGAGCGGTCAAACGGCGGGACGTCTATGGTGGAGACCATGTCCGACGCAACGACCCGCCCGAGTGCGAGGTCGAGCGCGACGTCTTCGGTCCCGAGGGGGCGCGGGTTGAACGCGGCGTACCAATTGGTGCGCGCCTTCTCAACCGCCGTTAGTTCGCGGAAGACGACGCGCCCTTCGTCTTTGTCGCGGGGGCGGTCGCCCTGGCCCATCCCCGCGCCATCGCCGGGACAACTTAAGTCGGTAGTGGCGCGCCCTTTTGAGTGAGGTGCGGCCCCAGCGCTAGCGGTCCCGCAGCAGCAAGACCTCGACGGTCTCGCCCTCCTCGACGCCCTCCTTCTCGGGCGGGAGCACCACGAGCCCCGAACTGCGCACGAGCGACGAAAGGATGGAGGCGCCGGATATCCGGACAGGGTCGGCCACGAGTTTGCCGTCGACCTCCATGAGTCGCACCCGCGCGTAGGTCTGCAGGCCCGCCGCGCCCGGGATGCGCCGCCTGGCCACCGCCCGGACGCGCGCGCCTTCGGGCTCGCCCCGCGGCGGCGCGCCCAGCATCTTGCGCACGGCAGGGACAACAAATTCCCGGACGCACAGCGCCGCGGCCACCGGCGACCCGGGGAGTAGCGCCAACGGGGTCTTGCCGACGGCGCCGAGCGCCACGGGGTACCCCGGGCGCATCGCCACGCCATGCACGACGATCCCCGGCTTGCCAAGCGTCCCCACGACCTCCGGCATATGGTCGTGTGCGCCGACGCTCGTTCCGCCCGAGACGACCAGGAGGTCGCACCGCCCAAGGCCCCGCTCGAGGGCCCTTCGGGTGCGCGCGGGGTCGTCCCGCACAATCCCGAGGTCCACCGGCTTTGCGCCGGCGGCCGAAAGCGTCGCGATCACCGCCGGACGGTTCGCGTCGTGCACCTGACCCGGGCCGGCCCTGCGCCCGGGCGGCGCAAGTTCGTCGCCGGTCGACAGGACGCCCGCCGTCGGCTGCTTGGCCACCGGCAGCTTCGACTTCCCGAGCGCCGCGGCAAGGCCGATGTCGGCCGGCGTAACGGTCGCTCCCGCCGGCAGCAGCCGGTCGCCAGGGCGGACGTCCTCGCCGCGCAACGACACGTTTTCGCCCGGGGTCACGGCCACCTCCACCTCCACGGTGCCGTCCTTGAGTGCGCGCGCGTGCTCGAGCATGACGACGGCGTCGGCTCCGCCCGGCATCGCCGCGCCCGTGGCAATCTGCACGCACTCACCCTTGCCGACGGCGTGGGACGGCGCACGCCCGACGTCCACGGACCCCCCGAGGCGTACCGGGAGCGGGTTGGTGCCGGTGGCACCGAACGTGTCGCGAGCGCGCACCGCGAAACCGTCCATGGCAGACCGGTCGAACGGCGGCAAGTAGGAGACGGACACGAGGGGTTTGGAAAGCGCACGTCCAAGCGAGGCTGACAGCGCCACCGATTCGGTCGCCCGCGGCCCCTTGCGAACGAGTGCGAGGAACTGCGAACGGGCTTCGTCCACCGGCGTTAGCCGATCGAATCCATGGCCCTTCACTCCCGGCGACACGTCCCTTCGATCGCTGCGTGCCTAAAAGAGGCTCGCGCGGGGGCGGCCGCCCTTCAAAAGGCTCAAGGACACATCCCGCCATCGGCCGGGGGATGGCAGACCCCTTCGACGTGCCCGCGCCCCGGGTCACCGGGCGGGTGATCGATGGCGCAGCGTACGTGCCAACGCCCCAGACGGTCGAGCGGTCGAATGTTACGCGGTTCATGCGCACGCGCGACGTGGCCTCCTACGAGGAGCTCGTCCAGCGCGCGGCCAACGACCCCTCCTGGTTCTGGGCGGAAGTCGAGAAGGAGATCGGCGTACAGTGGGTCAAGCCCTACACCGAGGTCCTCGACATGTCGGGGGGCTCCGCGTTTGCCAAGTGGTTCGTCGGTGGCAAACTGAACCTTGGCGCCAACCTCCTCGACCGGTGGATCGAGGCCGGCAAGGGCCACAGCCCGGCCGTCCGCTTCGAACGCGAGGACGGAGCGCGCGGCGTGTGGTCCTACCAGCGCCTGGCGGACGAAGTCAACCCGCTCTGCCGCCTACTGCGCGGGATCGGCGTCGGGCCTGGCGACGCGGTCGGCGTGTACCTGCCCATGGTCCCCGAGGCCGTCGCGGCCGTCGTGGCCCTGGCCAAGCTCGGCGCGGTCTTCGTGCCACTCTTCTCGGGGTACGGGGCCGACGCAGTCGCTACCCGGCTCAACGACTGCGAGGCAAAGGTCCTGCTCACCGCCGACGGCGTGCGCCGACGCGGGAAGGTCGTCGACATGAAGGCTGTGGCCGACGAGGCCGTGTCGCGCGCGCCGACCGTCAAGCACACGGTCGTCCTCAAGCTCGAGCGCAACGAGGTGGCGTGGGATGGGCAGCGCGACATCGACTGGCGCTTGGGGTGCTGCCCCTTTGAGAACACCTTCGAGCCCGCGGCGGTCGATAGCGAGCACCCGTTCATGATCATCTACACATCCGGCACAACTGGCCGGCCCAAGGGGGCCGTCCATGTGCACGGCGGCTTCCTTGTCAAGATCGCCCAGGAGGTGCTCCACCAGGGGGACTACCATGACGGGGACGTGGTGTACTGGTTCACCGACATGGGGTGGATCATGGGGCCGTGGGAGGTCGTGGGCACCCTTGCGCTCGGCGGGACGATCCTCACCTACGACGGCGCGCCCGACTACCCGGGGCCCGACCGCCTATGGGACATCTGCGAGCGCCACCGGGTGTCCTTCCTCGGGGTGTCCCCGACGCTCATCCGCGCGCTTATCAAATACGGCGAGGAGCCCGTCGCGAAGCACGACCTCTCGTCCATCCGCGCGATCGGCTCGACGGGCGAGACCTGGAACCCCGACCCTTGGAAGTGGTGCTTCAAGCACGTCGGCGGCGGCCGCGCGCCGATCATCAACCTGTCCGGCGGGACGGAAGTCGGCGCCTGCTTCCTCTCGGGGCTCACCATCCTCCCACTGAAGCCGTGCACACTCGGCGGGCCGGCACTTGGCTTGGCCGTTGACGTCGTGGACGAGGAGGGAAAGGCCCTTCGTGGCGAGGTCGGTGAGCTCGTTTGCCGCGCGCCGTGGCCGTCGCAGACCCGCGGGCTCCACCGCGCCCGCGAGCGGTACCTCGAGACCTACTGGTCACGTTTCGAAGGGATCTGGTTCCACGGCGACTTCGCCAGCGTCGACCGGGACGGCTACTGGTTCCTGCACGGGCGCAGCGACGACACGATCAAGATCGCCGGGAAGCGCGTGGGGCCTGGCGAGGTCGAGTCGGTGCTCACCGGGCACCGGGCGGTGCGGGAAGCGGCCGCCGTCGGCGTCCCGGATGAGACCAAGGGGGAGGTTCTCTGGGCCTTCGTGCTCCTCCAGCCGGGGACAGAGTGGACGCCTGCGCTCGAGGCAGAGCTCGTCCACCGGATCGAGAGCGAGCTTGGAAAGCCCTTCCGACCCGCGGCTGTGCGCGCTGTCGACGAACTCCCCAAGACGCGCAACGCGAAGATCCTGCGCCGAGCGATCCGCTCGGCGATCACCGGCGCCGAGGCCGGAGACCTGTCGAGCCTCGAGAACCCGCGGGCCGTCGAAGCGATCCGGGCGGCCGCCGCGCGCAAGTGACCCTGAGCCCATGGCGCCCGGTCTCTCCGCAACGCTTATCCAGCGCCCATGGCGTCCTCGGTAGCGTCGCGCCATGCCCCCGAGAAACGGACTACAAGCCCGTCCACTGGAAGCGGAGATCTCGCGGGGCCTCAAGGTCACGCCGCAGCTCCAAGCGGCCCGCAGCTTCACGCGCGACCTCGCGGACCAGGACAGCTCCCTCGTCGGGGCGTTCGTCCACGGCTCGGCCGCCCGCGGCGACTCGCTGGACGACTCCGACGTCGACCTCCACATCGTCATTGCCGGCGAGCCGCCGGAGCCCGCGGCGCTCTGGATGGACGGCGTCGTCCTCGATGTAATGTATGTGTCCACCGACCTCATGACCGTAGACCCGCGGGACCTGCTCGACTCGGAAGCCGGCCGCGAAGAGCTCGCGCGCGGCCACCTGCTGTGGGACATCGTGGACTCGATTGTGGTCTACGACCCCGACGGGCTCGTCCGCGGGTACAAACGGATCGCAGCCATGCTCTCGCGTGACCCCGAGCTCCTCAAGTTGCGCGCGGGGTTCATCCTCGATGACTCCGTCGGTACGATGCAGGAGGCACGAAAGGCCTTCGAGGACGACCCGCTCAAAGGGTACACCCTGCTCTACCGGGCTCCGCTTCCCGGCATGCGCGCGGGCGCCGCTCCGCTCGCGCTGGGGGCGCTCGTCGCGCTCGGCTCGCGGCCGCTCGGCTTCCGTGGCCTTTTCTCCGAGTTCCGGGTGGCCGCCGAGGACCTCGGGTACCTCGAGCTTGTCGGCTTCGCCGCGGCCGCCTGGGGCGTGCAGGAGGCAGCGGTCTCGGACGCGGACCACGCGTTCGAGATGCTCCGGCGCCTTTTCGACTCCTCCGTGCGCGCGGTTGAGGAGGCGAGCGCCCAGGGCGACCCATCCGCCGCGGCTGCGGCGCCGTACGTCAACCCGCTGGAGCGCGACCGGGCGGTCGCGCTTGCCAAGGGCTTGGTGGACCGCGGGGAAGTGCAGGGAGCCATCGCGTTCTGTGTCGGCAAATCCGTGCAGTTGCTCTCGATTGACGAGTTCCCCAACCCGTGGCTCGGTGTCGACCGCGGGAAACCGCTCGAGGCCGTGCGTATTGGGGTCGAGAAGATCCTCGGTTCGCCGTCGACGGAAGCTACCGCCGAGCGGCTCGACGCCCTCGATACGGTCCACTGGTCCATTGCAGAGTTGCTGTCGGGTTAGCGGGGCCCAGCGTGTCGGCGCGAGAGACAGACAGACAGAGGGAAGAAAAAAAAAGGGACGCGCGGGCTTTCGACACGCGCGGAAGGGTAAAAAGGGGGGCGCTTGACGCGCCCCGCGGTTCCTGGGCCGGGGTTGCTGCCTACTCCTTGTCGGAGGTCCCCTCTTTGGAGGTCCCCTCGTCAGAGGTCCCCTCGTCGGAGGTCCCCTCGTCGGAGGTCCCCTCGTCGGAGGTCCCCTCGTCGGAGGTCCCCTCGTCAGTGGATCCCTCGTCCGAGGTGGCAGACCCGCTGTCGGCAGGAGCCGCATCGCCAGCGATCTCGCCGAAGGCGACCTTGCGGGCCACCTTCGTGATGCGGACGGTGTATGTCTGCCCCTCACGCGCGCTCGGGACGATGACGACGAAGCCGCTTACACGGCCCACGCCATCGCCCTCCTTGCCCAGACCCTCGATGCGGATCTGGTAGGTCTTGCCTTCCTCAACCGGCACATTACGGGATCGGTCGGCGCCATAGTCTTGGCCACCTCCGCCCCCACCGTAGCTTCGGGGAGCCCCCCCGCCGCCGCCGCCACCGCGGTATCCACCGCGGTCGCGGCCGCCGCCAGAGCGCCCGCCATACTCTCTTCGTTCCATTTGGTTACGTCCTTGTGCGAGCAAACCATCGGGCCATTTCGCCTGAAAAAACACGCGGGACCAAAGCCCCACACATCCGTCCAATCGTGGGCCCACGAATCGCCCGCGAGGCCGCGAACCGGGCCCTTGGATATATAGTTGCCCGCGCCGCAAGCGGCGTCCTTGGGCCACCCACCGCTGCGACGGTTTTATCACGAGGACGCGCGGGTGCTTGTCCGTGGGCTGGCTCGCGACGATTCTCGGTTTCGCGGTGACAATCGCAGCGATCCTCCTGCTCTACCGTATCGCCTACGAGGGGGTGGTCCAGGTCGTCAAGGACACACTCGGGGGCCCACAGTTGGACCAGATGATCCAACTGGTAATCTCGATGCTGCTGCTGGTCGTGTCCATCGCGCTCGGCCAGTGGTTCGGGCGCAAAGCGCGCGACTGGATCAACGCCGGGCGCCGCGCCCCGCGCCGCGGCGCCGCGGCGCCGCGCGCTTGACGGGTTTCGTGCGCCGCGCCCCGCGCTTCCCCCCAGGGGGGGCCTTGCCCTTCACCTTCCGTTTCTTCGCGGTCGCCGTTGGGGGCTCCCGCCGGCGTCCCCTTGCCTTTGCCGGTGCCGACGGCGCCCGCTTCTTTGCCCGCCGTGCGGCGCGTTTGCGCTTCTTCGGCTGGGTGCGACCGCCGCCCTTCCGCGCACTTGGGGCCGCAAGCCACTGCCACTCGAGGCGTTGGGCGTCACTAACAGAGACCTCGGCCACGCGACCACTCTCCCGGCGGACCTTCAGTGCCCCGCCACGGACGACACCCGTGGGGCGGAAGAGCTCCTTGACCCCGGGTACGCGCGCACGCAGCGGCGCGCGCCGCAACTCCTTGCCGTAGCGGCTGCGGACCGCCTCCGGGTCGACCCGCGCGCGTTCCAAGTACAGAGCGAGGAAGCCGACCAGCCACTCGAGCACTTGGGCACGCGAAGTCCCCGACGCGGCGCCCGCGCGACGCCCCGCACCCTCGAGACTCGCAGGGACCGTGGGGCCGGCCTCCACCTGGGCGCTCTCGATTGTGGCCTCCATGTTCAGCCCCACGCTGATGACCGCGCGCAGGACGCGCGTGCCGTCCGTGTCGGCGCGCACGACGACGCCGGCAACCTTCCCGACCCGGTTGCGGGGCATTCGAACGACCGCGTCGTTCGGCCATTTCAGGAAGACATCCACCCCAGGGACAACCTCCGCTGCGGTTTCCAGGACGGCGATCGACGCCGCCTCGCCCAGGGTGTCGGTCTCGGCCGCCGGCGTGCCCGCGCCCGCTAGGACACTGACATAGAGCCCGCCCTCCGGCGATTCCCAGCGCGTCCCCGCGCGCCCGACCCCCGAAGTCTGCGACGATGCGGCCACTCCGGTCCCCGGCTCAACCCAGCGGCGTCTCGCCCACAGTTCCTCGTGGGTCGACACAACCTGGTCCTCCACGCGCACGCGCAGCGGCCCCATCGAGATTACCGCACCCGCCGGCCACGCGTCCCCCAACTCCCCCACCACGCAAACCATGGTCGGCCGGCAGAAAAAAACACTTCGCGCGTCACGCACACGTCATGGGGTCGGCGGAGTCTCCGGAGAGCGCTACCAAAAGCGTTATTACTCGACCTCTCCCTCCTCGGGCTACTCTCACAACCTGCCAGTATCCGGATTCTGGGGGAAGACCGAAGGGTGTAGTAGATGTCGCCGTGCCCGAAGTGCAAGACGCCTTCCAAGCCGGGCGAGAAAGTATGTTCCAAGTGCGGCGCCCCGCTTCCCGTCGGCGGGGGACTCATCGGTGGCGACTCGCTCATCGGGGGGGGCGCCGCCCTCAAACGCACCAAGAAGGCGTCGAGTGACCAGCTGATCGGTGTCGGCCCCGTGGCCTTTGGTGACGAGGTCTCCTTCGTGGGGGGCGCGGACGCCCTCCAGCAGATCAAGTCCATCAGCGTCAAGGACCTCGACGAGGCCCAATTCAAGTCCATCACGAGCCAGATGAACACCATCCTGACTCAGATGAATATCCCCACCCTGGTCGACAAGGAGTCGCGGTTCAAGCTCTCGGCCGGCGACCGGCGGCTCGTGGACACGATCGGCGAGAAGGTCAGCAGCGCCGAGATGCACTTCGGGAAGCTGATTGGCGAGACGGAGCTCTACAACCGGCTTGGAAATGTCTACTACATCCTCAAGCGCACCCGCGACGCCGAGACCTCGACCGACACCGGGCCCACGACCGTAGTGGCCAAGGGGGAAACCAAGCTCATCGACCGAGCCATCGCATTCTACGACAAGTCGGTGACGCTTCACCCGGAATACGACGAGGCCTGGAACAACAGGGGAAACGCGCTGGAAGCCGTCGGGCGATTTGAGGAAGCCGTCCAGTCCTTCGAGAAGGCAATCAACATCAAGCCGTACGGCGAGGAATACTGGAACAACAAAGGCAACGCGCTCGACGAGCTGCAGCGGTACGAAGAGGCCATCGAGTGCTACGACAAAGTCATCGGGATCAAGCCGGACTACGAGCAGGCGCACAACAACAAGGGGTTCGCGCTCGGGTCGCTCGAGCGCTACGAGGAAGCGCTCGCGTGCTACGACAAAGCGATCAACATCAACCCGCAGTACGAGGTCGCCTGGAACAACAAAGGGTTCGCGCTTGGCGCGCTTGGCCGAATGGACGAGGCGCTCGAGTGCTATGACAAAGCCATCGACCTCAAGGAGAACTACGCGGAGGCGTGGAACAACAAGGGCAACGCGCTCTACAACATGCGCCGCATCGAGGAGGCCATCCAGTGTTTTGACCGCGCGATCGCGATCAACCGGACGTACGACAAGGCGTGGTACAACAAGGGGTCGGCGCTTGGAGCGCTGCGCCGGCACCAGGAGGCCATCGAGTGCTACGACCAGGCGCTGGAGATCAACGCGTCATACGAGAAGGCGTGGAACAACAAGGGCAACGCGCTCTACAGCCTCGAGAAGGTGGAGGACGCGATCGCGTGCTACGACCGCGCGGTGAAGCTAGACCCGAACTTCAAACAGGCGTGGAACAACAAGGGCAACGCACTTTATGCCCTTGGCAACCAGTATTTTGGCAAGGGGCGGGCCGACGACGGGAAAGGGAAGGTGCTGGAGGCCGTCGCTTGCTACCAGTCGGCCATCAAGATCGATGGCCGGTATGTCAAGGCGATCTACAACAAGGGCAACGCCCAATTCAACCTCGGCGAGGTCGACGAGGCGATCCAGGCCTACGATGACGTCCTCGAGATCGACGACACGAATTACAAGGCGTGGAACAACAAGGGGTACGCGCTCGCGTACAACAAGCGCCACACCGAGGCCGTCGAGTGCTTTGACACATCACTACGGCTGAACGAGGAGTTCGACCAAGCGTGGAACTACAAGGGCGAGTCGCTCATCCAACTTGGCAACCATACGGACGCGCTCTCCTGCTTCGACCGCGCACTCAAGCTCAACCCGGACTACGACGACGCGTGGAACAACAAGGGCGCCGCGCTCACCGAACTCGCGCGCTACGACGAGGCGCTGCTGTGCCTCGAGCGCGCGATCGCGCTTGCGCCGGAGAACCCGGAGGCCCACTACACCACGGGGATGTCACTGCGAAAGCTCGGGCGGCTGGACGAGGCCGTGGCGTCGTTTGACAAGGTTATCTCGCTCGACAATATCTTCGAGCGCGCACACCTCGGGAAGGGCAACACGCTCGTCGAGCAGGGCCGCCTGGAGGCTGCGATCGCCTCTTTCGACACAGCGATCAAGCTCAAGGACAACTTCGAGGAAGCGTGGCTCGGCAAGGGCAAGGCCCTCCAGACGACCGGCCGGATGGAGAAAGCCGTCGAGTGTTTCAACAAGGTCATTGAGATCAACGACGGATCGCAGGAGGGCCACTTCGCCAAGGGGCTCGCGCTTGCCGCGCTCGGCCGCCAGAAGCAGGCCGGTGCCGCGTTCGACAAGGTCCTTGCGCTCAACCCCCTCCACGCCGACGCCCACTTCGAGAAAGGGCGTACGCTCCACGCGACGGGCGAGACGACGGGCGCGATGGTCTCGTACGACAAGGCGATCGAGCTCAACGCCGAGAACGCGAGTGTCTGGAAGTGGAAGGGCCGTGCGCTGTTCGAGCTGAAGCGCACAGACGAGGCGGTCACCTGCTTCGACGAGGCGCTAAAGCGCGAGGCGGGCGACCACGAGCTCTGGACGTTCAAGGGGCAGGCGCTCGTGGACAGGGACGACCCCGACGCAGCGCTGCAGTGTTTCGACCGGGCGATCGGGCTCGAGGAAAACAACCCGGTCCCGTGGATGGCCAAGGGCCGCGTGCTCGCGTCGCAGGGGCGCAACGAGGAGGCAAGCGCGTGCTTCGACAAGGCGGTCGAGGCGGGCGACGAGACGGCGGAGCCGTGGCTCGGGAAGTCCCGTGCCCTGCGCGCGCTTGGCAAGAACGAGCAGGCGGTCGAGGCGCTCGGGCGCGGGATCTCGTTGCGCCAGGACGACGCGAAACTCCACTTCGAGCTGGGGGACCTCCACCGCGAGGGCGGGGAGTTCAAGGACGCCGAGACGGCGTTTGCGCGCGCGGTCGAGATCGACAAGGGGTTCGCTGAGGCGTGGCGAGCTAAGGGCGAGGCCGCGTTCCAGCAGAAGCGCTACAAGGACGCGCTGGCGGACTTCGACCAGGCGCTCTCGCTCGATTCGCATTCACCCGAGGGGTGGTACCTCAAGGGGCTTTCGACCGCGTACCTCGGGAAGCCGCAGGAGGCGGTGGCGTCCTTCGACCAAGCGATCGAGCTCAAGGATGATTTCGTGGACGCGTGGTCTGCAAAGGCTGACGCGCTCTCGAAGGCCGGCCGCAAGCAGGAAGCAAAGGCCGCCTATGCCAAGGCTGCCAAGCTCGCGCCCGCGCGGAGCGAAGTGTGGGTTTCCAAGGGCCACCTGTCCCTGGAGGAGGGCAACTTCGAGGAGGCCATCGACGCGTTCGACCAGGCCCTCAAGGCGTCGCCGCAGGATGCGGACCTGCTGTCGTTGAAGGCCGGCGCGCTGCTCAAGATGAAGCGCTACGAGGAGGCCGTGCAGGTCCTGGACAAGATCACGGAGGTCGACCCGTCGAACGAGGATGCGTGGGTCCAGCGGGGGGCCGCGCTCGTCGCCCTCGGGAAACTCGAACCGGCGTCTGAGTCGTTTCAAAAGGCCCTTGAGGTCAACCCCGAGTCCGCAGCGACGTGGTTGCAGGTGGGACAAGTCTTCCTCGACCTGAAGCGCGGGCAGGACGCGCTCGACGCGTACCAGGAGGCTCTGAAGGTAGAGCCGGGCAGCCCCTGGGCGAACCTGGGCAAGGGGCGCGCTCTGCTCCAGCTCGAGCGTGCAGACGAAGCGATCGAGGCACTCGACGAGGCGATCAAGGCAGACGCGGCGCTAGATGCGGCGCACCTCGAGCGCGGTCGCGCGCTGTACGTGAAGGGCGACCGCAAGGCAGCCGTGCAGGCGTTCGACGACGCCCTCGTGGCCAACCCGCGTCTCGCGGCGGCGCTCGTGGGCAGGGCGGGCGCCCTGTCGCACACGCAGAAGGGCATCAAAGTGGCGCTCCAGAACCTCGAGGCGGCACTCAAGATCGAGCCCGAGCTGGCGGAGGGTTGGGACCTGAAGGGGCGGCTGGAAGCGAAGACCGGTTCCATCGAGGCGGCGGACGCCTCGTTCACGCGGGCGCTTTCAATCACGCCGGGCGCGGCCGACACACTCGTCGAGCGCGGGTTCGTCCGTCTCGGCCGGGACATGAACGCCGAGGCGCTTGTCGACTTTGAGAAAGCACTTGCGGCCGACGCAGGCCGCGCGCGCGCGTGGCTGGGCCGGGGGCTCGCGCAGTACGGACAAGGCAAGACGCAGGAGTCCGTGGACGCGCTGCGCAAGGCGATCGACACCGACGCGGAACTCGTAGAGGCCCACCGGGCGCTCGGCCGGGCGCTCATGGACATCAAGGACTTTGCGGCGGCCGCGCAGGCATTCGACCGCGCCGCGGAACTCGACCCGAAGGACGCGGACTCGCTCATCCTTGCCGCCCGCGCGCGTGTGGAGACGGGCGACCGCGACGGCGCGCTGAAGTCCATCGAACGCGCGGTCAAGGTCCAAGCCCGTCCCGAAGCGCTGGCGCTGAAGGCCGAGTTGCTCCTCCAGGGCTCCGACTGGGCCGGCGCGCGAGACGCCGCCCGCGCGGCGCGCGAGGCGGACCCGAAGCTGTATGACGCGTGGATTGCTGAGGCGCGCGCTCTCATGGAGCTCAAGTCCTGGTCGGAGGCGGCCGAGGCCGCCAAAGGTGGGCTCGAACTCAAGGGCGACAGCGTGGAGGCCCAGCACATCCGCGCCACGGCCCTGACGGCGCTCGAGCGGTGGGACGAGGCTGCCAGGGCGTGGGCATCGGCATGCAAGCTCGACCCGAACGACGGCGCGGCGCAGTACGAGCTCGGTCGCGCGCACTTCGAGACGGGGAAATTCCCCGATGCGATCGCGGCCTTGGGCGAGGCCATCCGGATCAACGAGCGCGACGCCAACGCGTGGTACTGGCTCGGCCAAGCGCTCACCGAGCACGGCGAGAAGGGCCACGCGCTCGACGCTTTTGCCAAGGCGACCGAATTCGACCCGCACCACGCGGAGGCCTTCCGGGCGAAGGGCGAACTCCTGCAGGAAATCGACCAGTACGAGGAGGCGGTCGGGGCCTTCGACGCGGCGCTCGAGATCCAGCCGGAGGACTCTGAGGCCTGGTACCGGCGCGGCGTGGCACTGGACTCGCTCGGGCGCGCGGACGACGCGGTTGCCTCGCTGGACAAGGCGCTTGAGCTGAACAAGGGGCACGCCGAGGCATGGGCGGCCAAGGGGCTGACACTGCGCAACGCCGGCCGGTTCGAGGAGTCGGCCGACGCCTTCTCGAAGTCGCTCGAAATCAAGCCCGACCAGGGCAGCGTATGGTCGTCCCGGGGGTTCGCGCTCTTCCAGCTTGGACAGATCCAGGACGCGCTCGCCTGCTACGACAAGGTCACGGAGATCGAGCCGAACGACTCCGAGTCCTGGACGAACAAGGGGGTCATCCTCTACCAGCTCGAGCGCCACGAGGAGGCGGTGACCGCGCTCTCGAAGGCCGTGGCAATTCGTCCCGAACTCGAAATGGCGTGGACCTACCGCGGCAACGCGCTCTTTGGCCTTGGCAAGGTGGACGACGCGGTCGCATCGTTTGACCGTGCGATACAAGTGAACGCGGAGTACCTGCTCGCGTGGCAGAACAAGGAGGCCGTCCTCTACGAGGCCGGGCGCTACCAGGACTGCCTGGCGTGCTATGACCGACTGATGCAGCTCGACTCCGAGAACGCCCAGTACCCTTTCTCGAAGGGCGACGCGCTGCGGACGCTCGGCCGCAAGAAGGACGCCGTCGAGTGGTTCGAGAAGGCGACCGAGATGGACGCGACCCTCGCCGAGGCGTGGGCGGCGCTCGGGTACACGCGATACGACCTCAGCGACAACAAGGGTGCGGCCGCCGCCTTCGACAAGGCGATCGAGGCGAACCCCGAATCGGACGAGGCGTGGACGAACAAGGGGTCGCTGCTTGCGTTGCAGGGGGACTTCCCCGCGGCCCTCAAGGCCTACGACAAGGCGCTCGAACTCAACCCCCAGAACGCCGACGCGTGGAAGAACAAGACGACGGCGCTGTCGAACCTCAAGCAACACGATGAGGTCCTGCAGGCGGCGGAGAAGGCGATCGCGATCCGCCCGGACCTGTGGGAGGTGTGGCAGAACAAGGGTGCGGCGCTCGCGGCCCTTGGACGCGGGACGGAGTCGCAGGTAGCGTTCGACAAAGCCATGGAGTTGAACCCGGACGCCACGGGTGCGGCATTCTCGAAGGCCAACGCGCTCCGGGCGGCAGGACAGCCCGGGAAGGCCCTCAAGATCTACGACGACCTGGTCGCGAAGGAGCCCGAGAACCGGGACGCGCTCTACTACCGCGGCGTGGCGCTCGCCCAGTTGCAGCAGTACAAGGACGCGGTTGCCTCCTATGATTCGGCCCTGAAGATCGACTCCAAGCACGAATCCTCATGGAACGCGCGGGGCTACTCGCTCCAGCAACTCGGGCGGCTCGGCGAGGCGCTCGAGTCGTACGACAAGGCGCTGGGCGTGCGCCCTGACTTTGCCGACGCGTGGGTGAACAAGGGCAACTCACTCGTGACGCTGCGCGATTTTGAGAAGGCGTTGGACTGCTACGAGAAGGCGCTCGAGGCACGGCCAGAGTACCTGGAGGCGTGGAACTTCTACGGCCGGGCGCTCCGCCAGACCAGCCGGTCGGATGAGGCGCTCGAGGCGTTCCAGAAGGCGGTGGCGATCAACGACAAGGACGCTGACGCCCAGTTCAACCTCGGCAATGTGCTGGCGGACCTCCAACGGTACGAGGAGGCCGTAGCCGCGTACCGCACCTCGCTCGACCAGGACGGCGACAACGAATTCGCGTGGATCAACCTGGCGATCGCCCTCAAGACGATCGGGAAGACGGACGAGGCCAAGGAGGCGGGCTTGAAAGCCAAGGAACTCAACCCGAACAACCCGGACGTTGCCAAGGTGCTCGAAGGCCTCGAGTAGCCGCTCCGGACCGGCGGGTCTGGGCCCCCTAGAGGTCGAGCCCCCGGAGGCGGAACCGCGCGAGCACGAGCGGGACGGCGATCCACGTCAGCAGGATGAGCGTCATGCTGCCCACGGTTACCCACGACGGGTAGACGACGGAGAAACCCGCGAAGCTGTTGATCCCAAATGCGGATAGGCTTAAGGCCTGCGCCGCTTCGCCGGGGTTGATAACGTCAATAGCCCACAGCCACTCCGGGATATCCATCTCGCCGCCCGTGAAATCAAACGACACGCCGGCCATACTCATCAGCGCCAGGAAAATGATGCCCCAGATGAGCGAGAAGAAGAACCATAGGAAGACAGCCAGGCCAAGGGCCGTACTGCGCTTTGACGCCAGGGATGAAAAAAGCATACTCACGCTGAGGAACGCAAGGCCCAGGAACAGCGTCCCAGCGATGAACGAGAGGTAGCCCTCCCACCCGGCGCCGCCGGCGGTGGCTGCAATGAGTATTCCGGAAAGGCCCAGCCCCGCAATGATGGACGTGGCGAGCACCGATCCGAGCCCGACGAACTTGCCAAGCAGCGCTTCCGTACGAGTAAGGGGCATGGTCAAGAGCAGTTGGAGGGAGCCCTGCTCGCGCTCGCCTGCAAAGCTGGCGTAGCCTGCCATGAGCGCCAGGATTGGGACGAGCGAGGCCACGAGGCCCATCAACCCGATGACCGTCACATCGAACCCCCGAAAGCCCACTTCCGCACCTGCCGACACGCCCCCGAACGCCGAGACGACAAGGCACAGCGCGACAAAGAGGATTGACAGGACGAGGATCCATTTTCCCCGAACATTGTCCATGAACTCCTTCTTGGCCACGACGAGCACCTGTTGGAAGTCAGGCAGTCTTGACTCGCTGGAGGTCCCGGTTGCCGCCATGGTCAGCGCACCTCCTGCCGCGAGTTCCCGGTATACTGGAGAAAAACGTCTTCGAGAGAGGCGTCCACCGTGCGGAAGTCCTGTACGTCAATGCCGGCCGAGGCGAGCGCCGCCAGCACCTTGGTGCGGACTTCCGGGGCGCATGCGAGCACGACCTCGAAGCCCTCCTCGTGCAGATCGTCCACGCCATCGATCTTCTCGAGGGTCTCGAGCGCCTGTTGACGCCCGGCGCCGACCACCAACCGGAGTTGGGGCTTGCGCTTCGTCTGGGTTTGCAGGTTCGACACAGAGTCCATCGCAACGAGCTTGCCCCGGGAGAGGATTGCCACCCGCTTTGCAAGCTCCTGCACCTCCGACAGGATGTGGGAGGAAAAGAAAACAGTCGTCCCCTTCTGGTTGATTTGCTTGATGCGGTCCTTCACCTGGCGCGTCCAGTTGGGGTCGAGCCCGGTGGTGGGCTCGTCCATGATGAGCAGCTCCGGCTCCCCGATGAGCGCCTGGGCCACACCGAGGAGCTGGACCATCCCCTTCGAGAACGTCCCGACCCGTTTCCTTGCGAATTCTCTGAGTCCGACCGAGGCCAGGAGCTCTTCGAGGTCGTCCTTCTTTTGCCCCTTGAGGCTGGCGTAGAACTCGAGTGTCTGGAGGGCCGTGAGGTTGTTGTAGAACGCGACACGCTCCGGCAGGTACCCAAGGCGACGCTTGATCTCGTGCGGTTCGCGCGAAAGGTCGCGGCCAAGGATCTGCACGGAACCGGCGTTGGGCTGGACGAGCCCGAGGATCATCTTGATGGTCGTGGACTTGCCGGCACCGTTGGGCCCCAAGAAGCCGAAGACTTCCCCACGTTCGACTTCAAAGCTAAGCTCGTCGACGGCCTTGAGCTCTTCAAAGGACTTGGACAGCCCCTGAACCTTTAGAGCGCTGCTTTGGCCCACGCGGCGGCGACCGGAAATCGACTATATAGGGCTAACCGGAATGGAAAACCACGGCTTCAGGGGCGCGCCCGGCGGCCGCGCGCAACCACGTATGCGGCCACCGCCACCGCCATGACCGCTCCCGCTGTCACATAGGGGACGAGGTCGACTCCTTGGCCAGGCAGCGGGCGCCCGCTGGGGGCGATTGAGATCGGGGTCCCGCACGCCAGCACGTCGAAGTCAGGCCGGGCGGGGTCGACGGGGGCCCAGGCCACGTGGTTTTCGCCCTCCGGCACGAGCGGGTAGAGCGATCCATCCGCGAGGCGAAGGGCTAGCCGGGCGCCTGCGGGCACGATCCCCGCGGGCGTGGGGGAGACCACGACGTGCGCGGAGCCGTTCTGCGAGACCGCGTCGAAACTGTAGAGCGCCGAGACCCCGTCAAACCACGCGATGGGCCGTTCGACGACCCGCAGCGCCTCGCGCGAGTCGCCCCGCGGTTGGCCGGGCTCCACGGGCGGGGTCCACATCCAGTGGGCGTAGGTCACGCCCCCCACTTCCACGAAACGGGGCGGCGAGTCGGACGCCACGTCGTCCTCCGGCACGAGTTGCTGCACGGGACCAAGCTGGGTGCCGTCGAAGACACGGTAGACGGGGTCGGAATCCGATCCCCGCGCGTAGAAGTCGTCCGTTGTCGACCAACCCACATACAGGAGGTCGCCGACCCGGCTAAACGCCGGCCCCGAGTCGTCACCGCCCGAGGGTTGGGGGTTGACCGACTGGGCGTCGGACCACAGGCCCGTAGCGGGGTCGAGGCTCCGCCAGTGCACATCGGCGTCCGGGCCGCTAATGTCGGGGGCCCAGTCGGTCGTGTATGCGACGAGGAGCTTGCCCCCAAAGAACGCGACCGCCGCGTTGGCGTCGGCGGCATGGCCAACGGAGGCGAGCTCCACGGGCAGGCCCCAGCCCGAAGTGTTCCGCTGCGAGAACATCAGCGTGGCGCCGAGTCCCGAGGTGTTGGTGCGGGACCAAATGGCGTAGAGACCGTCGCCCCCGTCCCACGCGAGCGACGGCGACTCGTCGGACCACCCCGCGGGCGGGCGGGCAATGTCCTGCGAAGAGGAAAACCCCGTCCCGTCGAACTCGCGGACCGCGATGTGTGTGGCTGCCGGGTCTGTCTCCCCCTCGCCGACCGCGTACGTGAGGTACAGCGTGTCGCCCGCGGGCAAAAGGAAGGGGTGCTGGTTCGCCCGCCGGGGGTCCGTGTCCGACCCGATGACCCAGGGATCCATCGAGCCGTCCGCCGCAACGCGGCGCACGAGGACGAGGCGGTCCGTCGGGCCGCCGGCGGGCGACCCCTCAGCCGTCCACGCGACGAAGAGCGAACCGCCCCACAGGGCGGCCGACGGGCGCACGTGGAAACCGACGGGGTACGGTTCGCTCGGGTCGAGGCTGGACGACCACACGGGCGTCGTGTCCCACCCGGTCGCGTTCGAGTAGAACCGGATGAGTTCGCCCCACGTGAACGCCTCGTCCTTGTCCACCTTCACCTCTGCTACGAGCGCGAGCCGGTCACCGAACCCGATGACCCGGGCGGGCGTCCGCTGGGCGCCCGTCATGAGGAGCGTGTCGAGGTACGCTTCGTCCGGGTCCGTGCCGCCCCCGAGGAAACTGTGCGAGCCGACCTCGAGGGCGGAGCCAAACGGTGCGGGGCAGGATTCGTCTGCGCCGGCACCCGACGCCGGGGGGAGCGCGCCCCCAAGAGTCAAGATGGCGATGAGGAGGCACGCCACCGCCGGGGGCGACCGCGAGGCGCGCCGTGCCATGGGCGCCGGGACGGCGGAGGCCATCTTCGTTCTTCCGGTGCGGTTCCGGGCCGCATGGGACATGCAGCAACGTCAAACGTCTAGACCGAAGAAGACTTAAGGGCCCTGTTTGGGTGCCGCCAGGGGGTTCATCTGGCTCGTTCCGCAGGGCATTCCTGGATGCGCGCAAGTGCGCTTGCGCCGCTGGCGCTGGCGGCCGTCGTCCTCTTCCTCCCTAGTGCGCTTGCCGCCGACCCGGGCCAAATGGAGTCCGTGGACCTGGAGGCCACCCCCGCGGCGCAAGGCCTTGGCGGACCGTTCGAGGTGACGGTGCGCGTGGAGTTTGCGACTGACCCGCACGCCACGCTGATCGTGACGGACCTGACGGTGGAACTCTCGGTCCCGCCGGGACTTGCGGTGGTCATCGACCCCGCCTACGATGACAACCCGGTCCTGGAGGCGCGGGTCGACCTGCCCCCGACCCAGAGTTTCCTCGTCCGGACCTACCAATGGAAACTCACGGCGGTGGCGATCGGCTTGCACGAGGTCTCGGCCCGGGTCACCACGGATTCCTCCGGCGGAGGCGACGCGTCGGCGAACGTCACTGTCCGCGAGGGGATCGTCATCGGGCAGCTCGTCGCCTCCCCTACCGGCCCGACGGTATCGGACGCCTTGCACTTCGAACTCCCCGTCACGTCCGGGTTCGACGAGGCGACGTCGCCCCTCCAGGTTTGGCTCTACATCTACCAGTCACCGGAGCTCGTACACCCGTCGTCGGCAAATGGCTCGGCCCTGCAACTGACCAACGGCGACACCGTTCGGGGCGCCGGCTTCCCGATGGAGGAAGAGGACGGGACCTACCGTTATGACGTCCCGGCACAGCCCCGTGGGACGCTGATCTACTGGGTGAACGCGCAGACGCCCCACAGCAACACGACGACGAAGGCGGTGCTCATGCTCGTCGATGACCCCGCGGTCTCGGGCGCGGTGAGCATCGGGGCGTTGGCGACGGTGCTGGCGCTTGGTGCGGCCGGGGTCGCGTACATCATCTGGGACCCGGCCAGCCGCAAGAAGCCCTCCGGGTCCATCCACAACTCCCCGGACCGCGTGCGCATGGCGCTCTTGGTCCTGGCCATCGGCGGGGCGGCCTTTGCCGCCGCCGTCCTCACGGGTGCGCTCAACGGACTATGGACCAGGATGGGGTACGCATGAGCTCGGTCGGGGACGCGCTTCGCAAGGTGCTCGCCAAGGCCGGCGACCCCGCCACGCGCAAGCAGCGTTCGGACGAAGCGATGGCGCTGCCCGTGATCAACACCAAAGGGCCGGAAG
>CBEUCC010000038.1:0-20815 GCA_965541515.1 uncultured Thermoplasmata archaeon | reverse complement strand
TCCGCGCGCACACGGTGAATGGTGGAGGAGCCACGGGTCACCTCGAAGTGGATCATCTTGCCCACGGATGCCGTGTGCACGACGACCTCGTTCAGACACAGGGGCAGCGCGCGGCCGTTGAGCCGCGGGGCGATGCGGAGACGCTTGTCCACCACGAAGTCGCCCGCAAGGACGCGCTTGAGTTCGCGCGTCGCCTTCGTCATCGGTGTCTCAGCGAGGAACCCCATGATTCCGGCGTTGATCGAGAATACCGGCGCATCGGTGGACTGCAGCGTTCGCAGGATCGTACCGTCCCCGCCGATCGTTACTACCAGGTCGACGTCCATCTTGGTGACCGGCTGGGCCTTGGCGCCTGGGAAGATTGCGCGTGCAGGCGCGTCAACAACGACTTCGACGCCGTGGTCCTCCAGCGTCTTGACCACGCGGCGCGCCGGCCCCGCAAGTCCCTCCGTGTAGGCCTTGAGGACCACGCCGACCCGCTTGAATTTTCGGGGCTTGCGTCGAGCGGCGGTCATGAAGTGACCTCCCCGCCGGAGGGAACGCGCGCCTTCTGCGCGCGGCGGGCGTACGACGACACCTCTGCCGCGAGTTCCGGCCCGGAGAGCGCCGTGACGTCGCGCCGCGTCGTCACATTGAGTGGCATGTCCAGCCGGGTCCCGGCGAGGTCGTACACCTCCCCGCCAGCTTCCCGCAGGATCAGCGCGCCCGCCGCGACGTCCGTGATGCGCAGCGGACGGCCCCACTGGATGTACCCGTCGAGCGCCCCCGCGGCCACGAGCGCGATCTCGAGCGCCGCGGCGCCGAAGTTGCGCACGCGCTTCGGGAAATGCGTGAACTCGAAGGCGGCGTGCGGCGCCTCGGGCCCCAGGTAGATCGACATGGTGTCGCGGCCCCGCTGCCAGCGCCGCACGTGGATTGGTTTCCCATTGAGTGTGGCGCCTTGACCGCGCGTGGCGTGGTACACATCCCCTGTCGGGATGTTCACGACCACGCCCTCCTCGACCCCCTCCAGGCTGCCGCGGGCGATCGCGAGGGACACGCAGTAGAACGGCAGCCCCAGCGTCGCGTTGTGTGTCCCGTCGACGGGGTCGGCCACGAGCATCGTCCGGCTGCCGCGCTCGACGAGCCCCGCCTCCTCGCTTAGGATGTTTGCCCCGATCCCGAGCCGCTCGCTCTCCTCGAGTACCACCCGCTCCGCGAGTTCGTCGATGTGTTTCGTCGGCGTGCCGTCCGCCCCCATCCCCACGGTCTTGGCCCAGCCGCCTGCGTCCCGCGATTCGAGCACCGCGTCGCGCACGCGCGTGGCTACCTGGATGAGCGGCGTTGTCATCGGGCCCGACCGCGCGTGCCATGGTGGCCTTGCTCAAAACGGTTCGCGCCCGAATCGATGGAACCGCGCCCCCAGATGGCTTTATAAAGGGGCCCCCCGCTGCCCGCAGCGTTTCCCATGTCCTGGTCGATCTCTGAGATCCGCTTGCTGCGTGTCGGCGGGTACATTGTCATCGATGGAGAGCCCTGCAAGATCCTCTCGATCTCGACCTCCAAACCGGGCAAGCACGGCGAGGCGAAGGCCCGCATGGACGTGATGGGGCTTTTCGACAAGCGCAAGCGGTCGATTGTCCACCCCGTGACCCACGGCGCCAAAGTCCCCACGATCGACAAGCGCAAGGGACAAGTCATCTCGGTGCAGCCAGACCACGCGCAGATCATGGACCTCGAGAACTACCAGATGTTCGACATGGTGCTCGACGACGAATGGAAGGACCAGGTGAAGCCCGGACAGGACATCATGTACATGTCGGCCATGGGCAAGATGAAGATCATGCAGCTCTCGGGCGGCGACTAGAGCGGGCCTTGACCGGTCCGCGGCCCGAGGGGGGGAAACGATGGGCGCCCACAGTACCTTTGCAGACGCGAGCGCCACCCTCGAGGACGCGCGCTACGCCGTTCTTGGGATCCCGTTCGACGCCACCGCCTCGTTTAGACCCGGCGCGCGGTTCGGGCCGGACGCTATCCGCCAAGCCTCCTACAATTTCGAGACATGGGTAGCCGAGTGGGAGGTCGATCTCGTGGAGGTGCCGGTCCACGATTTCGGGGACATCGGTGAGTACCACCACCCCGAGGAGATGCTCCGTGAAGTGGAGCAGGACGTGGGCGCCATCGTCGATGCGGGCGCCTTCCCGCTCCTGCTCGGGGGCGAGCACTCGATCTCGCCGGGAGCGTTCCGTGTCCTCCACAAGAAGCACAAGGGCCTGAAGTGCCTCTACATCGACGCGCACCTGGACTTCCGGCCGCAGTTCCTCGGGACGCCAAACTCGCACGCGTGCACCGCCCGGCGCATCGCCGACTCGTGCGGGGCCGAGGGGATCTTCCAGTTCGGAATCCGTTCGATGGAACGCTCCGAGCACGAGGACGCAAAGAAGATGGGACTCCGGTGGGCGAGCGCCCGAGACATCCGTGCCAAGGGCGTCTCCTCTGCCATCGAGCAGGCCGAGGCGGCGCTGGGGACGGAGGACCCGCTCTACCTCACGATCGACATGGACGGCCACGACCCCTCCGTCGCGCCGGGTGTCGGCACGCCCGAGCCCTTCGGGATCTCCGACTTCGACGTGAAGGCCGTGATCGACCACTTTGGGGCGCGGCTCGTTGGCGCGGACGTGAGCGAGACCTGCCCGCCCTTCGACAACGGGAACACAAGTGCGCTTGCCGCCCGCGAGGTGGGGGAGGTCATCGCGGTGCGGGAGGCCAAGTCAAGCGCGGGCGCCGGCCAACAGTGAGGTGGCCCCGTGTCCTGGTGGCTGGGCATCCAAGACCGGCGCCGCCTGGGGGCCTTTGCCGAGGAGACCGAGGCGCTCGCGAGGGCTGTCGGGGCATGCCCCGCGGAGCGGCTGCTGGACATCGGCGGCGGGACCGGAGTTCTCAGCGAACGGTTCGGCGCGGCCTTTTCCGAGGTCGTCGTGCTCGAGCCGAGCGACAAGAAGCGGCGGCACGGTGCGGTCGTCCGGCCCAACCTCAAGTTCGAAGTCGGTGAGGCGGAGAAGATCCCCTTCCCCGACGGGCACTTCGACTGCGTCACCGCCGTCGTATCATTCCACCACTTTCACGACCGGGCGAAGGCACTGGACGAGGTCCACCGGGTGCTGCGAGCGGACGGCCATCTCATCATCTTCGAGTTTGTCACGACGCGCGGGCCCGGCCGTTTCCTCAAGTGGCTCCCGTTGCACCACGGGCTCGTGGACGCGCCCGAGTTGGAACGGGTCGTGCGCCGCGCAGGGTTCCAGCAGGCAGGCGCCATCGATGTGGGCCGTGGCTACCTCATGACAGCCACGAAGTGACCGCTCGTCAGCCCCGCGCGAAGGTCCCCATCAATTCCGCCGTCGCCAACGACCCACCCCCCGTTGCCGCAAGGACCTGGTCCTTCGTCGCACCGGCTGGAAGGCCGAGTGGGCGCCCGAGCGCGTAGAGCCGGAACAAGTACCGATGCGGTTTGCCCGGCGGCGGGCAGGGTCCGCGATAGCCCACTTGGCCCCACCCGTTCTTCCCCTGCTTGGAACCGTCGGGGAGCGTCGGCGGCTTGGGCACGCCTTCGGGGAGGCCCGCAGATTCCCCGGGGATGTCGTAGATCACCCAGTGGTCCCACGTTCCTCCGGGTGCGTCGGGGTCGTCGCAGAGGAGGGCGAAGGCGGCGGTGCCTTCTGGGACCCCCGACCAAGCAAGAGGCGGCGAGATATCACTCCCGCTGCACGTATACGGCGCGGGGACGGTCTGTCCCTGGCCAAACGCGGGGCTCGTCAGTCGGAGCGGCATGTGCTTCCCTTCTCCCTATCCAGCCAATTCGATATCCACGCTCTGCCAGATGTACCACGTCGCCACGCTCCGGTGCGGGCGCCACGGCCGAGCTAGCCGCTCGAGGCGGTCGGCGCTTGGCACCTTGCGCATGCCGTACGCCTTCTGCACGCCCCGCCGGAACCCGTAGTCGTCCACAGGCAGGATGTCCGGTCGGCCGAGCGTGAACATCAGGACCATCGCGGCGGTCCACCGGCCCACACCCTTGACCTTGGTGAGTTCAACGACGACTTCGTCGTCGTCCATCTGCCGCACGGCCTTCAAGTCGACCTCACCCGCCTGCACTTTCGAAGCCAAGTCGACCACATAGCTCGCCTTTTGCGGTGAGAGCCCAGCGGACCGCAGACGGGGCAGAGGGGTCGCGAGGATGTCCTCGGGGGTGGGAAACCGGCGCCGGGGGTAGAGTCCCTTGAATCGGCGGTAGATCGTGCCGGCGGCCGTCCCGTTGAGCTGCTGGTGGATGATCGCGCGCGCCACGGAGCGGAAAACGTCGGGGCGCTTCTCCGGCTCGAACCGGCAGGGGCCGACGGCCTTGATCACGAGGTCGAGGACAGGGTCGCTCCGCTTGAGGTGCCGGATGGCCGTGCGGCTATCGGTCACGCCACTCATACGGGCTTGGGCCCATTAGCCGTTTTGCGTCGGGCGCCGGGGGCGATTCCCTCCTACGATCAAGCCTATCGTCGTTGCCGGCTCTGCTATGTCTGGCCCCACGCACGTGCGGGGTCGGGGAGAAAGGCCTCGTGGGGCCAAAATACCTCTACGGGCGGGCGGATCGATGCCGATCCCCGGAGAGCCCTCCCGATCCAATGCACCATTCTTTTTCCTATGAAGGGCAAATACCACATGGGTGAACCAATACCGACGTGTCCTAGGATGCCGGGCTCCCCGCATCCGGATGCGTCTATTATCTCAAGCAGGCTCGCAAGGACGTACGGCACGCCGCGGCTCGGAAACCCCACCGATCCATTGGACGATCTCATCTTCGTCCTGCTATCAAACAAGACTTCTGCAGTTGTAGCTCAGAGGACCTTTGGGGAGCTCAAGAGGCGCTTCCCGTCCTGGAACGATGCCTTGGCAGTTAGGCGTCTGACAATTGAACGCATCTTGAGACCTTCAGGCCTCGCGAAGAAACGTTCCAAACAGCTGATGGCGATCCTCGCCACGACGAAAGACCTGTGGGGAGCGCCTACGCTGGAGCCACTCGGGTCGCACTCAGATAGCGACGTAGAGGAATTCCTGGTTTCGCTGCCCGGTGTTTCAACAAAGGTGGCGAAGTGTGTGATGATGTTCACGATGGATAGATCCGTGCTGCCCGTTGATTCGCACATTCACCGAGTTGCTAGCAGGCTCGGCTGGACGCGCCTCGGACGCGCGGATCAAACGCAACAAGCGTTGGAAGTGATGGTTTCACCTCCAGATCGATACGGGTTCCATGTCGGGATGATCGAACATGGGCGCTCCTGTTGCCGACCCAGGGCCCCCCTTTGTGGTCGATGTGTAATCGCTGAGTTCTGTGCGTTCGCTCGGATGCAGAAGGGCGGAGGGGTTTTGGTTGGTAACCATTGATCTATTCAGCGGCGTCGGCGGCATGTCGCTTGGCTTAAAGCAGGCAGGCCTAGAAATCGGTGCGGCTTTTGATTCTGACGTAATGCAAACCAGCACATACTCGAGGAATTTTCCCACTGTGCCTGTATTCACGGCAAATCTGAGCCGTTTGGGCGGCAAGGAATTGCTACGGCTGTCAGGGATCAGGAGGAATTCTGTAGATGTGGTCGCGGGCGGATCCCCATGCCAGGGGTTCTCCACGATGGGAAGGCGGCAACGGGATGATCCGCGGAACAAGCTACTTGCTGATTTTGCGAGATTGGTTGTGGAAATCCGCCCCCAGTACTTCGTACTCGAGAACGTTGTAGGGCTCACTCATGTTGGCAATCAGCCAACGCTTCGTGCGTTCAAGCGTAGAATCGAACGAGCGAACTACCGTGTTCTTTCGCCCATCGAGATTCTTGATGCCAAGGACTTCGGAGTACCCCAGTCGCGAAAACGGGTGTTTGTGCTGGGATCCAGAACGGGCGCAGTCAAGGTGGCCTACCCAAAAGTCGGAGTGCTTCGTGCTCGGGATCCATTGACTCGGAGGCCAAAGGTCGCGGATGCCATCTCCGACTTGCCCGATGTTGACAAATACCCGGAGCTCCTTGGAACGGACGTGTTTCGCGGTTCCCTGGGGCGCCCCTCCGCGTATGCATCCTTGATGAGAGGATCCGGGACCGACAGATTTGATCGCTCGCGATTGCGGCGAAAGCCGTCCCACATACTGACGGGCTGTGGTCGGACGGTCCATTCGGAAGAAGTAAGGAAGAGATTTGAAAAGACGAAACCTGGGACGCAAGAGTCCATTAGTCGCTTCTATCGACTGACAAACAATGGAGTTGCGCGGGCGCTCCGAGCGGGAACCAGAAGCAGTCATGGCTCGCATACTGCGGCGAGACCGATCCATCCGGATAAGCCGCGCTGCGTCACCGTCCGAGAGGGCGCGCGGTTGCATTCCTTTCCGGATTGGTTTGATTTTCATCCCACTATTTGGCACGGCTTTAGACAAGTGGGAAACTCTGTGCCGCCGTTCTTGGCCCGGGCCGTCGGGAACTCAATTAGGGTTGCACTGGGAGCGTGAGACCAGGTGGGAGCACTTGGCGCCGCAGCACAAACGGCCAAACTCCCCCGGAATGCTATCGACGCCTCTCCCACCAAGGAGTTCTTTATCGACATGCTCACTCGGGACATCGAGATAATTCCAGCAATTATTGATCTCGTGGACAACTGTATTGACGGGGCACTTAGGATACGGCCAGGTAGAGAATTCGCAGGCCTCTCGGTCCGGATTCGTGTCGGTCCACCGCGTTTCGAAATCGCGGACAACTGCGGCGGAATCGACATAAGGACGGCCAAAGAGTACGCCTTTAGATTCGGTCGCCCCGCCGAAGTTGTACCTACGAAGGGTTCAATCGGCCAGTTCGGTGTCGGGATGAAGCGGGCCCTATTCAAACTGGGTACAAACTTTCGGATTGTTTCGTCTACCGAGAAGACTACCTTCGTCATGGACGTGAACGTCAACAAGTGGAAAAAGGATCAAAAATGGCAGTTCGCCTTTGAATCGCGTGCGTCCGGGCTGCGGATTCCGTCGGCGCGAAGAGGAACCAAGATAGTCGTTAAACCCCTCCACGATGGCGTTGGTCAAGATTTCCAGCAATCCTCATTTCCCCGCAGGCTTGCGATCAGACTCAAGGAAACACATCAGCAGGCCATGCAAAACGGCCTGGCCATATCAGTAAACGGAATCCCGGTGCATTCCGAGCCCACGACGGTTCAGGTAACGGATTCAATCGGCGCCCTGTACGACGAACTCGAGATTCCAGGGGGTAAGAATCAGCCAGTGGTGAAGGTAGAGATCTTTGCAGGAATTGAGGACCCTCGCCGAGGTGAACCTGGGTGGAACGTGTATTGCAACGGCCGGCTGGTCCTCGCTTCCGACAAGACGTATCTGACCGGATGGGGCGAAGGGGGTGGGAAAACTGTCCCAAAATACCATCCTCAATTCGCGAGATTCCGGGGCTTCGTCTTTTTCGAATCTGATGATGCAGATCGACTTCCGTGGACCACCACAAAGATAAATGTCGACGCGGATTCGCAGGCGTTTCGGGCCGTCCGTCCGAGGCTAGTGAAAGCGATGCGCCCGGTCATCACGTTCTTGAATCGATTGGACGCAGAAAATGACCGGCGAGGCCGGGCGACGCCCTATTATGATGCCATTGAGGGCGCTCGGTCGATGACGTTGATGGACGCCCCCAGAACCAAGTCGTTCTTTCAAGCACCAAAACGAAGGACGACCCCCGTGAAGAACCAACGGATTACGTATTCACGTCCCAAGGAGAAGGTAGCGAAGTTGATGGAGGCTCTGGGCGCAGAAACTGCCAAAGAGACGGGCGGGCTTTCGTTTGATAGGGTCTATGAAGAGGAGTGTGAGTAGAACACGCCCAGCAGCTCTAGCCTCGTCAACTATGTATTGCGCCCGGCCAAGTCGATTGAGCGCCGGCTGATTGGCGAGATGATATCTTGCCTTTCAGAATTTGGGCACCTCCCGGCGTATCGATATGTGGGCTTGGGGTCTCCGTACTATGGTGACTTCCGCCTCTTTCATCGACAGTTTGGTTTTGATTCGATGATTAGCATCGAACGGGATGAGGCCACCCAGGAACGGTGCGATTTTAATAAGCCATACGATGCGATTGTGACAATCCGGGGCGACATCGGCGAGGTCCTCACAAACATGCCCATGGACGAGCGAAGCATTTTTTGGTTGGACTTTGACGGGAAGCTGGACGAGTCGATTCTTGGGGTAGTTGGCTTCATCGTCTCGAACGCTGCGGCGGGAAGCCTTTTGGTCGTCACCTTGAACGTTCATCCAGATGGAACGGGACGTCGAATCGTCCAGATGGAACAACGTGTCGGTGCCAAGCGGGTCCCGATGGGCCTCAAGGAAGCTGACTTGGGTGGTTGGAAACTATCTAATCTGACCTACAACCTGTTACTTGAGGACATCAAAGACAAGCTACGATCCAGGAACCTTGCATTAAGGCCTGCCGCCCAAATCGGTTTCGAACAAATGATGCATTTCGAGTACCAGGACAAAGCTCAGATGTTCACTTTGGGCGGCCTAATCCATGACCGTGGACAGCGACCACTCGTGAAGCGATGTGGGTTTAGCGACAGGTGGTTCTACCGAAATGGCCAAAAAGCGCTCCGCATAGACGCGCCGGCCCTGACCTTCAAGGAGATGAGGGAGATTGACCGACAACTTCCAACAACGTCCCCGGAAAGCATCAATGTCCCTGGAGTTCCCATAGAATCAATACGGGCATATGAGCGAGTGTACCGCTATTTCCCGGCGTTTGTCGAAGCGGAACTCTAGGCTCGCATCGGGTGGTAACCGGCTCCCCCGAACTCGGATTGACGGATCGGTGCCAGCAGGCCCGAGCTGCCGGCCACGATCTCACGTCACTATCGTAGCGGAAGAACGGCCATAGCAACGATTGCCCAGGGCGTAGGCCTGGCCAGCTGCTCCCCCGCGCAAGCCCCATAGGCTCACGCATCGTTCCTCCCCCCCATGCCAAAGAGAAAGCTCCCACCTCCCTCCGGCCTCTCACCCTTCGAACGCGGCCTCTCCGCCGAGTCCGCCTTCTGCGACCTCCTCTCACGCGCCTCTCGTGGCGGCCTTCACTTCGCGCGCCCCGCCCCCGACGACCACGGAGTCGACCGCCTCGCCTACCGGGAGGGCTCCCCCTACCCGCTGCGCCTGCAGTTCAAGGCGGCCACCCGCGCGGGCGCGCGCGGCGACTGGCAGTTCCAGCTGGACCTCACGACGGTCCCCGTGTCAACCAACCTTCACCCACCCCCCCATCGAACCCAAATACCCTCCCGGGCTCCCCACGGCGGGTACGTCCGTGCGCGACAAACGTCCTCTGCATGAGCATGAAGTGAACCACGTCATTTCGCGAACACCCCCCACGGCGGACCGCCTCAGGCCCCGCGACGCCCTCGAGATCCTGTTCCTGCCCCTCTCCCTCGTGGCCGCCGTGGTGGTGTGGACGCTGTATGTGGACGCGCCGGTCCACCCCGGGCTGTGGGTGGGGCTGGCCTTCTGGGCGGTGCTGGCGGGGATGGCGCTCGTGCCGGGGGCGGGGCGGGGCGGCGGGCGCCTGAACCGGTGAATCGCTACGAGGACGCCACTGGCACGGCCTCGCCTTCATAGAACTCGAGCGTCACGCATACGTGGTAGCTGATCTCCTCACCGACAAACGGCCACCGACGAGGTGCCCGACCTATTTGACCGGGGCTTGATATCCATCGCAGGGTGCGTGATTATCTCGCGGGGGGGCCTCGCCGGGCGGGGTTGGGAGGCCGGAGGTGGAGGAGGATTGGCCACCCCCGACAGCCTTATGCCGTAGTGGGGCCGTAGTCGAGCTGCTAGGGATGCCAGGGGCGGGACTCGAACCCGCGAAGGCGTCGTCGGCCGGCCCGATCATCAATCGGGCGCCTTACCGAACTCGGCCTCCCTGGCGCCCTTCTTAGCCAGCCACCCAGCAGATCCCTATAGAACGCTCAAGGGGGGGGGCGGAGCGAGAGATGAACGCAGTTCGCCCGCTCGCGGTGGCTACGCCCAATGCATGGATGAGATCAACCGGGTGCTGGGAGCGCCAAGCCGGTTCCAGGAGCGGGTCGCTAGTTGGGCGAGTTTCTCGAGCCTCTCGGCCATCGGCAGCTTGCGCATCCGGTACGCCCTCTGCACACCGCGCCGGAACCCGTAGTCGTCAACGGGCAGTATGTCTGGCCGACCGAGCGTGAACATGAGGACCATCTCGGCGGTCCACCGGCCGACACCCTTGACCTTCGTCAACTCCTCGATCAGGTCGTCGTCAGCCATGCTGCGTACCGCCCGAAGATCCAGATCGCCCTCGACAACCTTCCGGGATAGATCGAAGATGTAACTCGCCTTCTGAGGGGAGATGCCGGCGGTGCGTACTTTCGAAGGCGGCGTGTCCAAGATGTCTTGCGCCGCGGGAAACCGCTTTTCGGGGTAGAGGTCCCGGAAGCGCCCGAAGATCGTCTTTGCGGCGTGGCCGTTGAGCTGTTGGTGGATGATCGCACTCACGAGGTCGTGGAATAGGTCGGATCGGCGATGCGTCTTGAGTTTGCAGGGGCCGACCTGTTTGATGATGGTGGCCATCGTCGGGTCCGAACGCTTCAGGTGGCGGACGGCGGGGCGGTGGTTGGGGCGCTTGGAAGCCATGTACTGAGTCCCCAAGGCATTCCAATGACAAGACCTCGACGTTGCCTTTTCTGAACAAGATTCCCAAATGCCCATCGGTAGGCCGAACGAGTGCGGGCTTCCCCGGGCCCGCTCGCTTTTGAGCCATGAGCCGAGGGGAGGAGGGAAACTCGGTCGCACCTGGCGCGCGCATGCGCGCGTGAGGGACCCCTTCGTTCAGAGGACACAGGCTTGAAACACGCCCCGATCCCCAAATCCTTTTTCTGCACCCCCGACCAATAACGTCGTCGGCCTGCCATCGGGCGTGTTCAGGGAGTCGAATGTCTTTGATGTCCGAAGCCGACACGTGCAGGAAGTACGTTGTTCCGCAACTGCAGGCAGCCGGCTGGGAGAAGGAACCGCACTCAATTGCCGAACAAAGGACGTTCACCGATGGCCGGATCATCATTTCCCGAGAAGGACACGTGGGCAGACGCCGGAAGAAGCGCGCTGACTACGTCCTTCGCTACTCGCGTGACGAGCCGATAGCAATCGTCGAAGCGAAGGCTGCCTACAAGACTCCCGGAGACGGTCTGCAACAAGCGCGGGACTATGCCGAGATCCTTGATCTGAAGTTTGCCTACGCCACGAATGGCCACGGGATCGTTGAATTCGACTTCATTACTGGTCGGGAGCGTGTATTGTCAACCTTCCCTTCGCCCGAGGACCTGTGGACTCGGTTGAAACACTCGCCCGAATTGAAAGACATTGGTCCACAGGTGGAAGCCCTAGCGCCGAGTTATCGGCTGCAAGGGAAGGAAAGCCGGTACTATCAATCGATCGCCATTCGGCGGGCAATCAATGCCATTCTTGCCGGTAGACGACGCGTCTTGTTGACGATGGCGACCGGCACGGGAAAGACATTCGTGGCCTTCCAGATTTGTTGGCGGCTTTGGAATGGGAGGTGGAATCGTACAGGAGAGCCGAGACGACCGAGGATTCTCTACCTCGCGGATAGGAATGTCCTGGTCGATGATCCAAAAGCCAAGATGTTTGTTCCATTCGGAGATGCCAGGTTCAAGATCCACGGGGGGGAAGCCCCGAAGAGTCGTGAGATGTACTTCGCGATCTACCAGTCAATTGCCAAGGACTCGCGACGTCCCGGCCTATATAGGGAATTTGGAAAGGACTTCTTCGATCTGATAATTGTCGATGAGTGTCACAGGGGAAGTGCCAAGGATGAAAGCAACTGGCGCGAGATCCTCGAGTACTTCGAACCGGCGTTCCAATTGGGGATGACGGCCACCCCACTTAGAAACGACAACGCCGACACCTATCGGTACTTTGGGAACCCCGTTTATCAGTACAGCCTCCGGCAAGGGATAGATGATGGGTTTCTTGCCCCGTATGTGGTTCATCGGATAATCTCAAGCGTCGACGCCGGGGGCTGGAGACCGACTAGTGGAGAGCTTGACCGCTACGGGCGACCAATTCCAGACGAGGAGTACACGACACGCGACTTCGAAAGGTCGGTTGCCTTGAGGGCACGGACCGAGGCGATTGCGCAGAACATAACTGAATTCCTATCCGCGACGGATCGACAGGCGAAAACGATTGTGTTCTGCGTGGATCAAGAGCATGCAGACGAAATGCGGAGGGCCATATCGAATTTGAATACAGATTTGGTGAAGGATCTTCCCGAGTACGTATGTCGTATTACTTCTGACGAAGGCGACATCGGGAGAGCTCAACTTGCGCGATTCCAGGATCTAGAAAGCGTGTCGCCAGTTGTTGTGACCACCTCTCAGCTCCTAACGACGGGAATCGATATCCCTCTGTGTAAGAATGTGGTGATCGCTCGTGTCGTGAATTCGATGACGTCATTCAAGCAGATGATAGGCCGGGGAACGAGGGTCAACGAGGAGTATGGCAAGTTGTTCTTCACGATTCTCGACTACACGGGAAGTGCCACCCGGATGTTTGCGGATCCGGATTTCGATGGGGAGCCAGAGCTGCTACAGGAGACCCAAATGGGATCCGACGGCCTCTCCATCCCTGGCGCGACCAAGGAATCAGCCGAGATTGAGGACGCTCGAACGGTTGAAGAGATGATCGGGGCGAACACCAACAGCGTCACGGGCGATTCGGAAGGAACGAGGCGCAAGTACTACGTGGACGGGGGCCAAGTAGAGATTGTGTCGCACGTGGTTTACGAACTCGACAATCAGGGCCGTCGGGTCCGGGCCGTCAAACTAACGGATTACACTGCAGAGAAGGTACGTACGCTCTGCGCAACTCCAATAGAATTCAAGGATCGCTGGATTGACCCGGTGCAAAGGACTCAGATCTTGGAAGCGTTGTCCGAGCGCGGAATAAGCTTTGAGGAGCTCGAAAGTGCTACTGGTCAGGTCGATGCTGACCCATTTGATCTTCTCTGCCATTTGGCCTTCAACGCACCCCTCAAATCGCGTCACGAGAGGGCTAGTCGAGTCCGACGGGACGAGAAGAAACTCTTTGAAAGGTATGGCCCAGAAGCGCGTGCGATCTTGAACCATCTCTTGGAAAAGTACTCAGATTTTGGCATTGCACAATTTGACATGCCGGAGATTCTCAAGGTCTCGCCCATTTCCAATTACGGGAACGTAGCAGAGATCAGCGGGTTGTTTGGAGGACCCGAAAGGCTCCGTCAGGCTGTTCTTGATTTACAGGCGGAATTGTACGCTGAGTGAGGGGATACGGATTGACCAAGACTTCAAGGAACCTCTCCACCGCAGGGGACCTCCGAAACACCCTGAAATCGGCCCGAAGGATCATGAGGAAGGACAAGGGAATAAGCGGTGACCTTGATCGTTTGCCAATGCTGACTTGGCTCCTCTTTCTGAAATTCCTAGATGACCATGATCGATTGCGTGAAGACGAGGCCAAGCTCTCGGGCAAGTCTTTCAGGGGAGTCATTGATTCGCCCTATAGGTGGAGAGATTGGGCCGCCAAAGAGGATGGGATTACCGGGGACCGACTACTGGCATTTGTGAATTCGGAAGAGACCGATCTGCCGGACGGCGGCTATGGTCCGGGGCTCTTCGCGTACTTGCGGTCTCTTGAAGGGAATGGCGACGATGGACGCCGGGACGTCGTCGCCACGGTCTTCAAGGGCATATCGAATCGAATGGCTAGCGGTTATCTTCTGCGTGATGTGATCAACCGAGTCGGCCACATACACTTCGACTCCTCTGAGGAAGTCCATACGTTGAGCCTCCTGTACGAGGCTATGCTCAAGGAGATGAGAGACGCTTCGGAGGATGGGGGGGAATTCTACACCCCGCGACCACTGGTGAGAGTAATCGTTGATGTAGTCCACCCTGTACTTGGCGAGACGATCCTTGACCCCGCTTGTGGAACCGGCGGGTTCCTAGTCGAGGCACACAAGACGATCGCCAAACAATGTAACACCGTACAAGAATGGAAGATGCTCCGAGACCGAACTCTGTTTGGAATAGAGCCGAAGCCACTTCCATACCTGCTAGTGCAGATGAACCTCCTTCTCCACGGAATCGACAGGCCGATCATAAGCAACGACAACGCGCTGGCTACGCCTCTGCGGGAGCTGGGCGACTCGAGTCGAGTCGACATAATCATGACCAACCCACCTTTCGGGGGTGAAGAGGAGAAGGGCATCCTTGGTAATTTCCCCCCTGACAAGCAAACCTCCGAAACGGCCCTTCTGTTTCTCCAGCTGATAATGCGAAGGCTGCGCCGGAAGCCGGGACCCGGAAGGGCAGCGGTCATTGTGCCGGATGGGGTTCTAGCGGCGAAGGGTGTGGGGGCCCGTGTGAAGCAGGAACTCCTAGAGAATTTCAATCTGCACACTGTTCTTCGCCTACCGGAGGGTGTTTTCTCTCCCTACACCAGTATCCCCACAAACGTGTTGTTCTTTGATAGAAGCTCACCGACGTCTGAGATCTGGTTCTTCGAGCATCCCCTTCCCGCAGAACTGAAGCGGTACACCAAGACGAAGCCCCTCCGCTACGAAGAGTTTGAACTGTTCAAAGGTGCCATCAAGAAGAGGGCGACCTCGGAGAACTCCTGGATCGTGACGGTCGACCAGGTGAAAGAAGGCAACTACAATTTGGACGTGAAGAACCCCCTGCGAAAAGGGGAGTCGCTCGATCGGCCTCTTTCTCAGATCCTTTCCTTGCTTCAGGAGGATGCGGCTCGCGTTGGCGTGTCATTGGAAGATGTTTTGGCCATTGGCCAATGGGAGAAGTTGCTTGTCATGAGCGCCAAGACCTGGAAGAAGCACAGGATCTCTTCGCTACTTCAGCTAACGAAACGGCTTGAGGAGCTTTCCCCGGACACACTGTATGGCCTCTTGGGCGTCCAATTGTCGGGGAAGGGGCCATTCCTGCGCGAGCGGAAAATGGGAAGCGAAATAGGGGCGTCGCGCCTCTCTCGGGTTGAGGCTGGGGAGTTCATTTACAGTAGGTTGTTCGCCTGGAAAGGCGCTTTCGGCATAGTGCCCCAAGAGTTCGATGGTTGCTATGTATCTGGGGAGTTTCCGACTTTCGCAATCAACCAGGACGTCGTGTTGCCGCAGTTCCTTCGCCTCTATTTCTCCCGCAGCTCCGTATGGGCAGAAGTTGAGAAACTGTGTCAAGGGACCACGAAGGGTAGTCGGAATCGCTTCAAGAAGGTCCGGTTCTTGGCTATGGAGATTTCCGTACCAGATTTGGCTTCCCAGCGCACAATCGTCGAACTGGCGAGGCAAACGGCAATTGCGGGTGCGAAAACGCTCACTGTGGCGGAAGCCGTACGCAACCTTCCTCTTCAAGCCTTGGCCCATCTGTACGATGGCCAACTATAGCGGTGTGATCCCTCAAATCTCGGATACTAGCGGCGATCCCGGCGTAGACAGCAGATCCTGTTGACGAAGTAATCACACTGGAGATGGTCGCGTTGGTGCCGGTTCAATTGACAGAACCGGACGAGAAGCTGCGCTTGGAGGTTGAGAAGGCCACCCGAGAAGTGTTTGATATGCTCTATGCAATGCCCGAAGACCAGAAACCCCCCGACATCCCTACCTGGCCACCATACAGTATTTCTGTTCTTCCGGATGGAAGTGCACGACTTATTGCGCCCCAAAAGAGCCCCTGAAGGGGGCTTACGAGCGTCACAGCTGGCGGCCTGGCCCGCTGGTTCCCACCCGCAAGCCCCATACGCCCACGCATCGTTCCTCCCTCCGTGCCGAAGAGAAAGCTCCCACCCCCCTCCGGCCTCTCCTCCTTCGAACGCGGCCTCGCCGCCGAGTCCGCCCTCTGCGACCTCCTCTCCCGCGCCTCCCGCGGCCGCCTGCGCTTCGCCCGGCCCCAGCCGGACGACCACGGCGTCGACCACCTCGCCTACCGGGAGGACTCCTCCTACCCGCTGCGGCTGCAGTTCAAGGCCGCCACCCGCGCCGGTGCGCGCGGCGGCCAAGAAGTAATAGATCGGATAATCTCGGGTAGGCGACCTTGGACGATCATCAACCAGTCAAAAGACCCACCCAAAAGGTTGATCTTCGGCCGCACGCCAAACTAACGAGGCGGCGTATTTGTTGGCACTTGACAATAAAGGAGCTGGTGGTTTCCGGGCGCCCTTGTGGCCCCTCCTGATCGTGGCGGGCGGGACATCTTTTTTGGTACTGCTTGTCCTTGCAAGCGGATCGGCGGCGGCGTGGGAGGAGCACTCTTCCGAACCGATCATTGGCAACTTCCAAACCGGCGAGGTGTATTCCAACTGCGGCTCCGCGCAAGCCGGGCAAGCCCAGTGGCATCAGTATGTCAACCTGTACAGGGACGGCTGTGCCTTTTGGGACAACTTCTTCGCGTACGACGTCTCGAGCTTTGACAAGACCAGTTACGTAGCCGGCACGAGGCTCGCCATCACCTTCTGGCCGGCGAGTACCGCCTGCTCAAACGTCCAATGGTCCCTAAGGCCACTCTATGTTGACCCGCTGAGCTTCGCGCCTCTTGGCTTCGACAACCTCGCGGACCACATCGAGGGCAATCCGAACTGGCTCAACTTCACGAATTCCCACAACGACTACCGCGAGCTCGACGGGGGCCCGGAGTTTCTCGACTACGTCAGGCAGTCACTCGAGGACGGAAATTCGACGCTGCGTTTCTCCCTGGTACAGACCTCAACCTGCGCGGAGATTGGCCTCTATCCGGCAACCAACCTCACGCTCACCCTGCTCTTCGACAACACGCCCCCCGCCACTCCCGCGACCGCCGCCAACGCCAACATCTCCGACGGCACCTACATCTTCCGTTGGAACGCCACAACGGACAACGACTCATGGGTCTCGGGGTACCAGGCCGTCTGGGCGCTCGACCCCGGCTTCCTAGCCATCGGAGGGGCCACGGACTGGCTCCCGAACGGCACCCGCGCAGCTTTCTTCGACCACCTGCCCGACGGCCGAACCGCCTACTTCGGTGTCCGCGCCCGCGACGGCTTCAACTTCACCTCCGCCTGGTCCGCCCCAATTGCCGCCCTCGTCGACACCACGCCGCCCACCACCCCGACCCTCATCGTACCCCGCTACTTCCCCACGCAGACCTACTCGATGTCCTGGATTCCATCGACCGACGCCACCTCCGGCGTCTACGCCTACCGCATTGAGGGCTTCGCCACGAACGGCCGCCACGAGTTCTCCGCTTGGTGGGTCGCAACCAATTACCCCACCAACTCGAGACCGTTCTCCATCTCCAGCAGCAACGCCAACATCGACTACCGGGCTACCATTACCGCCTTCGACTTCGCTGGCAACCCCTCTGCCACGTCCGACCCCGTCTACTTCATGTGGGACAATGCTCCCCCCACGTTTGTTGACCTCATCCTCGAGCCCCTCTTTTCGCCCGGCTCGATCAACGTGATCTCCTGGAATGGCTCCACGGACGCCGGCATCGGCGGCGTCACCTACCAGGCGCAAGCCTCCGTGGACCTTTCCTTCGTCCCCCTCGCCGGTTCGGTCGACATCCCCGGCCTTGGCGCAGCCTTCGGGGGTCTTGGTCACGGCCAGAAGTACTACTACCGCGTCCGCGCGCTCGACGCCTACGGCCATCCGACCGACTGGTCGGTCACCTACTCGACGCAGGACGCGGAGGCCCCCTCGGCTGTGGAGCTGCAGATCCCGCGGTGGACAAACCAGCCTACCGTCACCGCCCTGTGGACAAACTCCTCCGACGCGCTCTCCGGGCTCGCGGACTACGAGGTCACCGGGTTCAAGCCGGACGGATCGGCCGCATTCGCCCGCGTTGCGGTCGCCAACACGAGCCTTTCCATTTCCACCCTCGAAGAGGGTGTGGACCTAACCATCTGCGTGGAGGCCGTCGACGTCGCGGGCCTCCAAGGGAACGCCTCCTGCGCTGTCGTCACGGCCGACCATACGCCACCCACGATGATGCCCCACCCGATCCCGCTGCCCCTGGTCGTCCCCTATGGCGGGATCGCCCGCGTCTTCGGAAGCGCCACCGACGGCCTCTCGGGGGTCACGCGTGTCGAGGGCGGCATCATGTCGTCGTGGTCGCCCGCGGAGGAGACCGAGGAATGGAATTGGACGGCCGGGTGGGTCTGGCCATCCGTCATATGCACGGACTACGCGGAGGACCGCGGCGCTTTCCTGTTCCGGGCGACGGATGCGGCGGGCAACACCCGCGTGTGGGATGGCTGGGTCCCCTACATCCGACAACTGTGCGACTTCCCCTTCGAGGTCTTGGGGCCCTCACCGGGCGAGGTGGTCGGTGGCATGGTGACCATCCTCGTAAAGGCGCCCCACCAGGATGGGCCGGTCAACTTCGTCGCGTTGGACCGGCTCGACCCTGATGCCCAGTACGGGACGGGTGAGGCGCCGTCCCCGCCCTTCCCCGGGGGGCTGGTGGCGCTGCGGTGGAACACGACTTCGTTGCAGGGGGGCAACTACAGCCTGCGTGTGCAGCTCTCCTCCGGCGCGTCCATCGAGGTGCCAGTCTACGTGGAGAATGCCGCGTTTTCGATTGTTAACCTCTTTAGCATCCCGGCCCAGCCCGTCACCAACTCTGTCGTAGAGGTCCGTTACTGGCTTGCCGTGGAGGGAGATGGGTGGTCATCGCCTTGGCGAGTGGTGATGGAGTTCTTCTCCCCGGATCTGGAATGGTGGGTTGAGTGCCGGGCCTCTCACACATTCAAGCCACTCCTCGCCGGTTCATCCGCTGTAAGTTCATGCCTCGTGGAGGTGGGGAACTGGACATCGTTCACCGTTTCGGTGACGATCATTTCGTCGGCCCCGGGCGCGCCTGAGGTTACCATGTCGCGAGAATTCGTTGTGACGCAACCCCCCGAGCCGCCCGATGGAACGGACGCCCCCATTGTCGAAGCCGGGGAGGGATCCCTCGGCGTTGTGGCGCTCGCCGTTTCGCTCCTTGCCCTTGGTGCGGCGCTGGTCGCCATGGCATTGGCGTTCCGGCGGGGTCGGCCGCCGCTTTCCTTCGCGGATTCGGGACACACCGATGATTGGCGAGGCGCAGAGGAGACGAGCAAGCGCTAGGCACTTCGAGCGGCCAGCCCCCCGCTCCTCCCCCCGCAAGCCCCATAGGCTCATGCTTCGTTCCTCCCCCCGTGCCAAGAAGAAGACCCCCACCCCCCTCCGGCCTCTCAGCCTTCGAACGCGGCCTCTCCGCCGAATCCGCCTTCTTCGACCTCCTCTCCCGCGCCTCTCGCGGCCGGCTGCGCTTCGCCCGGCCCCAGCCGGACGACCACGGCGTCGACCGCCTCGTCTACCGGGAGGACTCGCCCTACCCGCTACTCCTGCAGCCGAAGGCCGCGACGCGAACCGGCAAGCGCGGCGACTGGCAGTTCCAGCTCGACCTCTCCACGGTGCCGCGCCGGCTCGGCGCCTTCTTCGTCCCGTGCTTCCCATTCGACCTTGACAAGCGCGCGGTCGGCGAATGGACCCTCTTGGTGCCGGGCAAGGAAGCACTCGGCGGCCGTCCGCGCAAGGGGATGCGGCACATCACCGTGCCCAAGAACCCGAAGCGGACCCACAAGTGGGGCGCCTACATGCTCCCCACCGAGGCCGTCGCGCCGACCCTGCTTGCCGCGCTCGAGGGCGAGTGGGAGCGGCACGGCGGACGGGACAACGGAGGTTCATGAGCATGGCGCTCACCTCCGAAGCCAAGGGCTACCTGCTGGAGAACGAGTTCATCCGCCTGGTCGTCCTCCATTCTCGGGGCCGCCTCGTCGCCTACCGGCCCGAGTACGACGTCCACGGCACCGACATCGTTGTGATGCTCAAGGGGGGGTTCGCCGCCCTCCAGTTCCAGGTCAAGGGAGAGTTCTACAAGACGCTGCCCAAGTCCGTCCGCGTGTCTGTGCCTCTGCGCACCTTTCATGAGAGCCCGTACCGGTTCGTCGTGGTCCTGTGCTACCTTACAGGAAGAGATTCGCTTGCGCCTACCGCATGGGTCGTGCGCTCCGACGAGTTCGCGCGGCTGGCGGCCCGCTCCCCCAAGCGGCTGCAGTTCCACGCGACGACCGCCCCGCGGCCCAAGTCCGACAAGTGGGGGCCCTGGAGGTACCGGCCGGGGGAGGTGGCGGACGTTGCGGAGACGGCACTTCGCTGTCTGGAGGCGGAAGGGGCGGAGGCGCAACTGCCGGCGTGTCGGGTTGACGTGCGGGCAGTGCAAGGGGCGCTTCGCCGGAAGCGGAAGATCAAGCTCAAGGCGATGAAAGTGGGGTCGCCGTGAGGTTGCGCCGGTTGTCGGGCTGGCCGCGCCCACGGACGACGCGTCGCAAGCCGAGGGACGCTCTAGAACGTATGTTTCGCTCGGTCGCAGGCGTGGGCGACTAGCGGCGGCGCCGGCGAACCCATACTGCGAGGCCGGCGGCAGCGACGCCGGCAACCGCGATGAGCGCGATCCAAGGTTCCGGCCCGGCCTCTACGACGCGCGGCGGCTCCTCCGGCTCCTGGATCCACACGTTGACGTCCTGCGAGACGGTGTGCCCGGAGCCGTCCGATACCGTCGCGCGGAGGACGTGGCCCCCGGGCTCTAGCGTGACGACGGCCGAGGAGCCGTTGGCAAGGAGCGTGCCCGTCGACCGGTCAAACCACACCCACCCGAGGAGATCGCCGTCGGGGTCCGAAGCCCGGGCCTC
>CBEUCC010000037.1:0-21324 GCA_965541515.1 uncultured Thermoplasmata archaeon | reverse complement strand
GTAGGCCAGCGGGACATTCTCGTCGATCCAGAGCAGCGCGAAGTCCGGGGACTCGCCGAGGTCCCATAGCGCCTGGCGGGCCGCCTTGACATCGAATGTGTGCAGGACCTCGCCCACCATCCCGTAGGCCGACTGCCGGTCGTCCCGGCCGCCCACCAGTCCGGCGGCCGACTCCGGCACCTGGCGCCGTCCAGCCGACATCGCCTCTAGGTCGTTGATCGCCGCCCGCAGGTCGCCCCCCGCGGCCTGGGCGATCGCGCCAAACACCGCGTCGTCCACTTCGACACCCTCCTGTCCCGCCACGTGCCTGAGCACCTTCTCCACCTGGTTCGTGCGCAGCGCCTGGAACTTGATCTCCAGCGCGAGGCTCTTGAGGCTCGAGGCCCGGCGGGTGAGCGCGTAGTAGTCGTTCACGATGAGGACGACCGGCTGGCGCGTTTTTCGGATGGTGTCGAGCATCGCGGGGACGCCGCCCCGGTCCTCGCGGCCGAAGATGTTGTCCGCCTCATCCATTACGATGAGCTTGCGGCCGCCCGCGGCCGCGCGGATGAACGCCCCGTCAGCCCGGAAGGTCTCGTTGAGGGCGCCCGACCCGGCGATCCGCCGGATGGACTCCTCGTTGCGGCTGTCCGACGCATTGAGCTCGATGACCCCCCAACCGAGGTCGGCCGCCAGCGCGAGCGCCGCGCTCGTCTTGCCCACGCCGGCCCGGCCCGAGAGCACGGCCGCGCGCTTGGCCGGGATCCCGTCCTCCCAGCTCTTGGCCCACTTGCGCAGCGTCTGCACGGCCGGCCCGTTGCCCACCACTTCGTCCAAGCTCTTTGGCCGGTATTTCTCCACCCACGGCAGGGTCGCGCTCATCCGCCCTGGAGGGGCCGGTGGCTCACTTCAAACCATGGGAGCGCGACGGCGCTCAGACCCGATTCAGGTCGATGCGAATGGCCATGCCGTCTTCCAGCACCAGGTTGCCCCAGGCATCAGACGGCACCCCGTCGACCGTCATCGTCAGGCGGTGCGCGGCGTCGGCTCGCAGGTGCCAGGTCGCCTCTGGGCCGATGGGCTGGGCCCACGTGCGGAAGAAGTCCCCCAGCGAGTAGGTGCGGTCGACGCGCGACTCGATGTGGAGGAGGTTTGCCTCACCCGTGTGCGTGTGCACCGGTGCAGCCCCATGGGCCGGGTCGCCGGAGGTGCACGCAATCAGAGACCGGTCAAACGTGAGGTCCGGATCAACACCGATATCGCCCGGCACATTCTGGAGCACGCCGTTGTCATAGATGAGCATCTGCGCATGGGTGTGCGAGGGCTTGACCGGGTAGTCGCAGGGCCCCCCTTCGCCCGTGGGCGAGGGGGTAAGGAACGCTGCAACTGCCAGAAGCGCGATGGCGCCGGCCGCGATGAACACCAAGGGGACCGCCTGCCGGACCCGCTTGCGGCGACGCTCGGCCTCCCACTTTCGCACCTTGGGGTGAGCACCCTTTCCACTCCCCTTCTGCGTCGGACTGGACTTTGCCATGCGAGGTGCGACCGGCCAGCCAGCGGGCGCCACGGCTATGAAGCTTGCGCGGATCCCTTTGACGCCGCCCGGCACGGGGCCCCGCCGGCAGCCGCAGCCGCCGCGGGACCCCCTTCACCCGGTCAGTCGCCCTCGACCGCCTCGCCCGCTCCTTCTTGGTCAACCTGCCGCTCGGCCCGGGCGCGCTCTACCTGCTCGTAGAGTAGCTGCACCCAGTACGAAGGCGGCTGGCTCTTTGCCATCTTTCGCATATATCCACCAGATACTGTCGTGTCTCCCACCCCCTAGTATGTCGGCTTCGACTTGTCAAACACCTGCTTTAGCAGCCGGTCGTCCACATGGGTGTAGATCTGCGTCGTCGCGATCGACCGGTGCCCCAGGATCTTCTGGATGATCCGGATGTCCGCCCCGTTGGCAAGGAGTGTCGTCGCGAACGTGTGGCGCAGCACGTGCGGCGTCACCACCCGCGTGATCTCCGCCCGCTTGGCGTACGTCTTGATCATCCGCTGCACGGCCCTCGGGTACAGCGGTTGCCCGCGCGAGGACCGGAAGAGCACCCCGGAGGGCGGCATCCCCTCGTCGGCAAGGTACGCCCTCAACGCGAGCACGCACTTCTCGTCAAGGGGCACCACCCGGTCCTTGTCGCCCTTCCCGTGGCGCACCGTGAGCGTCCGTCCCCCAAAGTCGATGTCCTCGACCCGGAGGGAGCAGAGCTCCGAAACCCGCAGCCCCGTGTACCCGAGGGTCACCAGGATCGCGAAATTGCGGCGCGACTTCTCCGCGGCCTCCAAAAGCCGCCTCGTCTCCTCGGGCGAGAGGTACTTCGGCAAGGGGTCCCCCCGCCGCGGAGGCTTGAGGCTCGCCGCGGTTTCCAGCCCTAAGTATCGGTAGAAGGCCTGGATGGCCTTTACCGCCCCGTAGAGCGAGTTCTTCGAGTAGTCGCGCTCAACAGCGAGGTACCGCTTGTAGTGCTCGAGGTCGTTCGGCGTGATCTCGTAGGCGGATTTCTCCGCCCAGTTGAGCAGCGAACGGACGTGGCAGCAGTACATCTGCACCGTGTGTGGCGACGACTTGTTCCCCACGAGCTGTCCGCGGAAGGCGCCTAGGGCGTCCTCCGGGGCAGTCCGATCGACCGGCCCAATTATTGTGGAAGCTAGCGCTCCCGCTGAGTGACTGGCGGCACGTTGCATCCCATCCGCCCAGTTGCGCCGATAGTCCTGGCGTTGATATAAGACTGTTGGTCAGTCCTGTTTCGTGCGCAAGAAATGAGGGATCGCGCGTGCACGCTCTGGGGCTTTGTCGCTTGGGAGACGACAATGGCGGGCAGGGACGCCCACCCCCACCAGTCGCTCCCACGCGAGTCGCTCACCCGTCCCGCGATCTGGTGAAGTCCTCCGACCGGGCAGCGGAGGCTCTCAGGACAGCGGACAACGATTTCCTCAGGCACTCTCCCGTTCCGATCAATCCTTCTCAACGATGTGTGTTCCGCGGCTACCGAGTTCGCGGCGAATCGCGCCATCTTTGCGGCCGCGACGGAGATCCTCGATCTCGAATCAGGCATCGGCTCCGCTTGGATTCTGTCATGCGGCTTCGTCTGGCCTCCGACGGTCTGAGGGAACCACACGACTACCACGGACCTTCCGGTAGACGTTCGTTTCGGTGGGTTCCGCGAATGACGCACCTTTGGGCCCTTTCTTTGTGCGGGAATCTTTGGATGGGGGTTGTTCCTTCCTAGCATGGTTCGGCGCTAGAGTGGGCAAAGTGGTCGCGGCTGCATTGCCATCGAAATGTTGGGATATCTATCATAGCCCGTCATCGAAGGGCCAAACCTAATCAGGTGTGGGGCAGGGCCTTTCTTGGCCCTACGCATATGCAGGCCGCACGTAGGGAGAGAAGCAACAGGATTGCGTGGCGACGTCCTCATCGGCTTCTTCGCCGTCCCCGTTGATGCCACTCTTGAAAAATGAACAGAGACATCGGATCGTGAAGCACCTCATACCGCTTGGCTGACAAAAGCGTAATCCAGAGCCGCTTCTCCAATCCTGGTTCCTGGCGCCTCAAGAACCGAAGAACCTCGGCGTCGAGGACGGGCGTCCATGTGATCGAACGAGGATCCCGTGCGGCCAGGTGAGTCATCTTGGATTCCAACTCGTGCCGGTAGACGTTCCGCAACCATGCGGCATGCTCCCTTCCCCGGAGGCTCAGCCGGTAAGCGTACCCCGGCCGCCCGCGTCCCGCCCCGCGATACAGGCGCCGCTTGACAAGTCCCATCTTGTGGAGGCGCGTCATGTAGGCAGAGACGAGGCGGCGCTTCTTCTTCATCTCGAGGGCCAGGGAAACGACGGGCCACCACGTGTTGGGCCTGTCCAGCCGAACGAGGACCCGAAGGTATTCCTCGTAACCCACGGATTCTCAACAACGATGTTGAAAATAAGGATTGGGGAACTAGTCAGACATCTGCCGCGTGGGCATGGAGAACCCCGAGACCTTCCTCTGCTTGTTTCTGTCAGGCATGCGCTTAGCGGACCAGCGCCACTCCAGACGGACGGACGGCTCCAGTTTTCGCACTCCGAGCCGGATAACCTCAGAGCGGACACGCACGAGTACCAACCGGGTGCGCAGATGCAAGACCTGAACGGTTTCCACGACCGTGCCACATGCTGCGGGACGCCGATCTTCGGGAGGAGAATTCAGGGATTCCTCGCTTCGGAAAGCCGGCCCCGTCCCGCGCTAGCCGCACCTCGGAAGGCGCCGATGTTGATGAGTTTCCGCCAAGGGGCTCTATCACAATGCCTAATGGGGCCGTGTGAGGGGAATGCCAATATCCGCAATGGATGGTCATGGCAGGGATGCGGCAGTCGCCTTCGCGAGGGGGCACGGGGAGGATTCTCTGGAAAAGGTCGCGAAGATTCACTTCGCAACCACCGCCAAAGTCGTGGCGGAGGCCTGCCGACCGGCCACTGCGAGGCTATAGGCCGATCTCGGGCGGCATCGAGCGGGCATAGTCCCGATGCCCTTGCAGCCTCTCGGAAGCAGGTCGGTGAGGCTCGTAAGCCCCCTTAAGGCCCTCTCTTGAGGCTCAGAAAGAACTCCGTGAGGCGCTTGACGCTGTTGCTCTCGTCCGTCCCCCTTCCCTGCGGCGAACGTCGCGGGCTTCCCCGGGGGCGAGAGCCCCCTGGCCCCGTTTCATCGCGGAGGGGATGGACAGGGGCTTGATTGATTTCCACGCTACCAAGTGTCCCCAGTTTCCCAGCCGCATTCCTTGCACTTCACCCAGATGTAGTAGTCGCCGTGTACATCATCGATGGCGCTTCCGCGTTCAAGCTCCTCGTTGCCGCACTCTGGACAGGCACGGAATCCAATGGGATCTAATTGATCCGTAACCAATTCGCGGTACTTTTTTACAATGGCGCGGATGAACGTTGCGGAAGGGCTGACCCCGACCACGCTTTCGATGATTTCGCGCCGATCCAACTCAGATCCGCCCTTCCATCGAAGGTACGCAAGGTCTGCAATCAAGGCCGGCAACGGCGTATCGTCGACAACCACAGGGATGATTCGTGGGGAACCGTCGCTGATCGCCCTAGCGATCGCCCCCGAAAGCTCACGGCGCACCCAATTCGAAGTGTTTGCGTGGCGTGACCAGATGATGATTAGATGGGTACAATCCTTGAGCCCCCCACTGATTTGTTCGACAATGGAATCTCCGGCAGAAATTGACCACTCGTCGAACCACACGTTAATCCCCTCCGCTGCGAGGAATAGCGCTTCGCCGCGTGCTACGTCAGCATCGAGCTTATTGTGACTCACAAAGACCGTCATGGCCATCAAGCCTCCAAACCCCGGAGGCCTATTTCACGCTGGGCCAACCGAGGGCCTTTTGATCTCCCCATGGCACGGCCGTAGGGACCAGCAGCATCCAATGAAGAGTTGAACCCGGACATAGCCGCTCGTATTTGTCACCGATAGCGAAGTCCCGCCGCGAGCCGAATGCGAGCTGCGACCGGGGCCACGCTTGTCCCGCGGCTTGCCACGGGTCGTCGGTCCGCACGAGCGTCGTGTTCAACGCCCCGCGCGCTCTCCCCTCACCGATCCAGCGAACCCCCGCTCCGTGGGCCGACTCCCAAACCTAGATATGCGCTGCCCGGCCACGTCTCTCGAGCGGATGCGCGGCCCAGCCCTCCTTCCGGCAATCCTTGGTGCGAATGGCGTTCGCCTTGCGGCCCTTCTCCTCGTGCTCGCCACCATCGGGGGTTCGGGGATTCCCGGGCCACCGCCCGGAACCGCACCCCCTTCCGTCACGGCACCAGACGTGGTTGCGCACTCGGGATCCACGATCTCCGCGGTTCCGGAGGCCGTGGGGGCGTTCGCTTCGAGCGGTTGGTGGGGCGCAGAGACCGGTTTTCGTCCGCTGGCCCCGTCGCCCAACCCCGGGGCGGCCCTGTTTGCGGCTCGGTCTCACGCGGTTGACGTGCTTTTCGCCCCGTCCGAAGTGCACTTCGTTCCCCCCGGGGGAACTCCTCTCACGCTGCGCTTCCCGGGGTCGTCACCGACTGCGCCCGAAGGGGTGCAGCCGACGGGCCCCCGGTTCAGCTCCTTCGTCGGGTGGGACCCTCGCCGGTGGTTGCAGGGAGAGCCCTCGTTCGAGTCGATCCGCTTCAGCCACCTCTACCCCGGCATCGACCTCTCCTACACGCTCGTCGACGGCTCGCTCAAGTACCACTTCGACCTGGCCGCGGGCGCCGATGAGCGTCAGATTGCCCTCGCCTATGGAGGGGCGGACGGGCTCGAGGTGCGCCCCGACGGCTCCCTGGCGATCCGCGCGGGCGCGCTCGAACTCACCGACAGCCGTCCGGTGGTTTCGGCCCCGCAGGACGTGGAGCCCACATGTCGCTTTGCGGTGGATGTCCCGCAGTCGGCCTCCTTCCGGTGCACAGGCGTCGACCGCTCGCGGCCCTGGACGATCGACCCCCTGGTGTACGGCACCTACTTCGGGGGCAACGCCCGCGACCATTCTTCGTCCGTCGCGGTCGACACGGCGGGCAACGCCTACTTCACGGGGTGGACCAACTCAAGCGACTTCCCCGTGACCCTGGGCGGCGTAGACACCGGCCGGTCGGGAAGATCCGACGCCTACGCCGCGAAGTTCAATGTGAGCACGGGCGGCTACGACTACGTTGTGATGTTCGGGGGCAACCAGGCCGATGTGGGCTACTCGATCGCCGTCAACGACGACGGCGAGGCCTACATTACGGGCCCAACGGGATCACCGGACTTTCCAACGACCCCCGGGGCCTTCGATCGCAATGGTTCCAACCACGCGGCGTTTCTGCTCAAACTCAACGCCAACGGGTCCGCGCTGATCTTTTCGACCTTCGTTGGCGACCCGAGAGTCGCAAACGGTCACGGTTTGGCCCTCGGCCTGGATGGGGCGGCCTACATCACGGGCGGGGCCACCGACGGGGAAGTCCCCGTGACGCCCGGCGCGTTCGACACGACCTACAACCGAGGCAACGACGCCTTCGTCATAAAGGTGAACGCGTCAGGGGCCGCGGTCGACTACGCGACTTATCTTGGTTCGACCAGCTTCGAGAGGGGCCAAGCGATCGTCGTGGACGACGCCGGGGCTGCCTTCGTGGCCGGGGGCGTCCAGGGCGGGAGCTTCCCTACGACACCGGGGACGCTCAAGGAGTCGACGAACGGGAGCGACGGCTTCGTGACAAAGCTCTCTCCCGACGGGTCCGCTCTCGTCTTCTCCACGCTTGTGGGAGACGGAAACAGCGGGCTCGCGTCGATCGAACTCGAACCGAACGGGGATCTCCTGATCGTCGGGGGCGGGCTCAGCCCCTTCCCAGCCGGCGGAGGGTGCGCGGGCGATTCTAGCGGTGACTTTCCATGGTTCCTTGCCCGGCTGAGCGCCAACGGCACAACCGCCTACGACTGCCTATCGCTCAGCGCGTCGGGATCCTTCGGTGCGGAGGCGTTTCGCCTGCCTGACGGGAGGGTGATCGCCGGGGGACAGACCAACGCGTTCGACCTCCCGGTGACGCCTGGTGCCGTCCGTGCGGAAATTGCCGGCCCGTGGGATCCCTTTGTGCTCGTCGCAAATCTGACAGCCGGTACAATCGACTACCTCTCCTACCTAGGGGGGTCAGGCGCGGAGTATGGCGTCCACGCCGCGCTTGGCCCGAATGGAGTGCTCACGCTCGTGGGCTATACTGAATCGAACGATCTCCCGCTCTCGGTGAATGCGGCCGACCTCGCGCTCTCCGGTGAGCGGGACGTTTTTCTCATGCGCATCGACTTCTCGGCCTTCGAGGTCTTGGTCGACACGCGCCCGTCAGGGCTCACGGTCGACGTGGGTTCTCTCCGTGTCAGTGCACCCTACCGACTCTGGTGCACGGCGGGGACGACGATTAATCTGTCCGCGGACGCCACCGTGCCCGGGGCTAATACCCGCTACACGTTCTCTGGGTGGTCCGACGGCGGAGCCCGCCAACACACGGTCTCTTGCAACGGGAACGCCACGCTTGTGGCCAACTACTCGACAGAGTTCCTGATCGATGTGAACACCTCCCCGCCGGGCCTGGTAGTCTTCGCGGGTTCCGTGAACGGAACCGCACCGTTCTCCATGTGGTGCCTGGAGGGGGCGCCCCTTGCGGTCCGGGCGGAGACGCCCCAGGTCGGCGTCGACCGGCGGTTCGTGTTCGAGTCATGGAGCGACGGCGGGAGCGCTGCCCACGACGCGTCGTGCCTCGCGCCCGGGTCACTCAACGCCACCTTCTCCACCGAGTGGCCTGTCTCCATCTTGACGGACCCCGTGGCTCCGGCCCTAAGCATCGACGGCGTCCCCACTGGCTCCGAACTCCTAACGTGGTGGAGCGACGGCAGCGTCCATGTGGTCGGGTTCGACGACGACCTGAACGGCTCCGGGGGCCAGCGGTTCCGATTCGACCGGTGGTCCGACGGGGGGGCACGCAACCACACGGTGACGGCGGAGGCCCCCGTCCAACTCGTCACCCACCTCTATCGCGAGTTCTTCGTCGAGTTCGCCACTTCCCCGCCCGGACGGCCTGTGACGGTTGACGGCTCGCTTACCGGCACGCCCGCCGCCTTCTGGTGGGCGGAGGGGTCGGATCACCTGCTGGAGGCCGGCCTCTCCTTCGTCGACAACGGGACACGACTCGAGTTTGCGACCTGGTCCGACGGGGGGGACGCAACGCATTTCCTGACCGCTTCGTCCCCCGTCTCCATCACCTGCACCTACCGGACGTCGTATCGGGTCCGGATTTCCACGTCGCCTCCCGGTCTCCCGGTCATGGTCAACGGAGAGGCCGTGCAGGCCCCTATCGAGGTCTGGCTCCCGGACGGGTCCGCCCTGTCACTCGGCCCGCCGCCCCCGCAAGGTAACTCGTCCGAGCGTTGGGTGTTCGACCAATGGCAGGACGGGACCGGCGGCTCGCGCGAGGAGGTCGTCTCCGGGCCCACCGAGACGCTCGCTTCGTTTCGGCTGGAGTACGCGGTCTCGGTGGAGGCGGCCCCGGCGGGCGCCGAGGTCCTCGTAGACGGCGAAACGGTGGTGGCGCGCTGGGACTTCTGGTGGGTCGCGGGATCGAACCACTCGCTGGAGGCGGTGGATTCTGGAGCAGGCGGGGGCCTGAGGTACGGCTTGGTCGAGTGGTCCGACGGCGGGGCTCCGAGCCACGTTGTGCAGGCAACGGCCCCAGTTCTCCTGACGGCCCGGTACGAGGTGCTGGCCGAGATCCACTTCGCGGGGGGCTTTCCGGGCCCTTCGGTTGTCGTTGACAACGTCGCCGTCGGGTTGCCCGCCACGTTCTGGTGGTCCCTCGGGTCGGTTCACGCCGTCCGGGTCGTCGAGGACGGAGAGGCCAACGGCACGCGCTGGTTTTTCGAGGGCTGGGTTGGCGGCGGCGCCGTCAACCGGTCAATCGAAGTGACCGGGCCGGCCAACCTCACCCTCCTCTACGCGCGTGCGTTTGCGGTGTGGGTCAGGTCCGACCCCGCCGGCGTACCGGTCACGGTCGATGGCGCGACCGCTCCTGCATCCGGGCCGGCCTGGTGGACCGAGGCAGTCCCGCACCGGGTGGACGCTCCGGCCGAGTTCTTCCTCAACGGCTCGCTCTACCGGTTCGTCTCCTGGTCCGATGCAGGCCCAGCCCAGCACAATGTCTCGGCGGTCGGCCCCACGGAGCTCGTGGCCACGTACGAACGCGTTCCGCCGACGACCCCGAACGCCGACCCGGCACTCGACGGGTTCCTGGCGACGCTTCTCCTGATCCTGGCCGCGGCCCTGGCGGTCGCCTTCGTGGTGTTGCGAAGGCGCCGGCTCCCCCCCGAGGCGTAGGCCTGTCAACTCCAGGCCGAAGGCGGCCGTCTAGTATCCAGCCGCGGCGGGTCCATTCAGAATCGCCGTCAAGACGACCCGGGCGCCGTCTCGTGCGGCGTACATACCGCCCGCGCGCTCGAGGAGGCCGCTACCGGCAATAGCCGATATTGTGGACCTCGAGTGTTGCATCGAAGGAAGCGACTAGCATGTGCGTCTCTTCTACCCTAAAGGTGCTATTCTGGGCAGGGTAGTAGTCGGAGTGGGACTCTAGCAGACCGCTCGCCATATAGGAAGCCTCGGTTCCGCCGGACGTTATGTTCCGGGGGTGCACAAGCCGCTGGAATTGGCCGCTTGCCGGCTGAAAAGTGTACAGCGGAGTAGAGCGATTCATCGCCGCCGGAACGGTGATATTCGCGCTCCCATTGACCGCGTAAAGCAACGCGTTATCGCCGTTCTTCATGAAAGGTAGTTTGCCGAGGTAGCGGAGGATCACAGCGTCTGTCACGTTCGGGTCGGCGAGCCCGTAAGCGACAAATCTGGTGTTGTTATCCATTTCATAACCCCCCGAGCAATGTGGTAGCCTGATCTCATTTAACTCGAGGTCGGCGGTGCCGCTTGACTCATTCGTGACAGTAATCCTCGCCTCGATGATGTGGACTGATATGGTTTCCGGGAAACGCACGGTCGAATCGGCCGGGTCCTCGCGCTCCGGCATAGTAGGAGGTGCCAAGCAGCCAGATAGTGACAAAGACAGGCAGACTGCGAGAACCGCGATCCAGTTGAGCCGAAGCTCCATCGGTCACTTGTGGATCTCGGTCCGATTTGACCCTTTCGGTAGATGCGCAAGGAGGAGCGGCTGTTTTTTGGGAGTTGAACCGCTTGAATCCCAACGCCGACCCGGCGGACAGAAAGGGTCGCTGCCCGACACCGCGTTGAAGCACATGGAGTCGTTGATCTCCTGGTCGTCCCTCGGCTTGCCGCGGGACACCCTTATCATACGCTCGTAATCTACCGTGGTTACCATGGGGGCGGCGCAGACCGAGAACACGATTGGCGTTCGTGAATGGATCGGTATCCTCGAAGGCTACCTCGCAAGGGACAACGAGCGAAAACGTGAGTTCCTTCGGTGGACGGGCTTCGGCGTGACGGCCGTCGTTCTGCTCGCGGCTTGGATCCTCGAGAGACTATCCGCAACGGGATTCGGATATGAACATCCCGTGGCCTTGGTGGTGCTCTTTTGCCTTGGCTACCTTGTTGCGCGCCTAGCATTCCAGATGTTTGAGGTAGGAATCCATACGGCGACACGCGTGGTTATCGCAGGCGTTCACGTCAAGGCCACGAAAGACGATTCGAAAAAGGCTGTGGATAGTATAGGTGATCTGAATAGGGTGGGGACGGTATTCTCAGGCCTGGGGGTCGGGATTCTGGTCACGATTGTGATTGCAGTTGTAGCAGTCTATTACCCTAACGATGACATAGGCAAGGCGGCAGGGTTTCTTGTGTACTTGCGGCTTACCGCGTGGTTAATGGCCTTGCTGTTTTTGGATGAAGTGGTGAAGAAGATCAGGAAAAGCAGGGAAAAGGTCCCGCCGGAGACTTCTAAGAGCGACCGCAAGGAATCTAGATGGGGTCTGGAACTGAGCTTGAGGCTACGGTTTGGACATCTTGGTCCTGTCCTCTGGCTTCCCTGGGCCGGCGAGGCCTTCTATCTGTTGCAATGCTGGCTGCTTGTCCAAATGATGCTGCTGGTCGCTCAGCCGTCCATTCACCTGCTGGAAACAGCGACGGCCATCGCGCTTACCATGGGTATCGTCCTTGTGCTGCTAGAGGTTTCGTGGCCCGTCGCAAGATTCATTGCAAAGCGCGAGATCGAGTTTGAGAAACTCTACCGTGAAGTGACTTCAGGTTCACTGACGGAACCTCCAAAGATTGCGGCCCAGGTGAATGATGTCCTCGCGGCATACCCAGTTTCCCTTTGGCGCGCCCAGGCCTCAAGAGCCCGATGGTCATCGAAATAGGATCGTCTCGGGCCTTGCCGCGGGACGCCCTAAAACGTATAGCCCCCCTAGGGGAGGGGAGGGGTGATGCCGCCCAAAACGACAGAAGACGGGCCACGGTGCGCGCCCGACAAGTGGCTGAAGGGCTTGGCGCGAGAATCGCCGAGCGTCCTCCGCGGAGCTATCTCCAACGGAACCTTCGACGACGAGACCACCGTGTGCGCGGTGGACGCCCTCAAGGCGGCCGACCGCGTGCGCGCGGAATCGGCGTAGGCCTTTCGCCGGCGGCGGCACCTAGGCCGCCGGCCCCTTCCCCTTCTTGACGGAGTAGGCACACTGATTGAAGGCGCCGTTAGAGGCGTTAGTTGTGGTTCCTGTTCAGCGAGTATTGAGCTGCGCCCAGAAAGCGGGATGGAGGAAGCCCCTAGTGTTGAGGCCCCCGCCTAAGGGGGGTTGGAAGACGAACGTTTGATCCGCGTGACCAGAATCTTGCCGGCGGGGGCGGAATGCCCGATAGCACAGACTATAGGAGGATGCGCGATGCCCGCGCGGCCCAAGTCCAACGAATCCTCGGATCGACTCACAGGAAAAGATTGGTGGTGGCTGGCCCGGGCACTGGTAAAACCTTCCTGTTCCAGCAATTGCGGAGTCGAACAACCGGTAGCCTTCTCGCCTTGACATTCATTCGGAATCCTTGTGCGGAATCATCGACTGCCGCTTCCTAAGGAGCGCGAGAGAGACGTACCTGGTTCGCCTCTCCTCCAGTGTCAAGTATCGCCACCCGGATTTCGACGTCCCTCTTGAACTCGAAGAAGTGTTGGTAATGCCAGACGGCACGAACCTTGAGTGGGCGTTCTTCGGCGGCGGTCCCCCGGGGCTGCCTGTCCTTGTCAAGGTCTTTGGCCTACTCCCCGCCCCAGGCGGACGTGAAGTGGACTATACCCACGCGGAGACTTTCCTGCTTGCCAGGGCAGTGGCCGAGTCTTCACGATGACCTTTCGTGGTCGGCGCCGACGGGGGGTACCGGTTCGTGCCCCACAGATGCGCGGGGCTTTCCCCGCGACAATCTTCAAGTCGGGGAAACCTCCTGAAGTTCCAGGGGCCACGCGTCGAGCAAGACGCCCAGCAGATCCTCCTCGACGCGAGATGAGGGCGTTGTCACAGCCAGTTCGACAATCACGTCCTCAACGAACGCGCGGACGAGCGTGACGGTTTGGCGCTTCTCGCTTGCGACTCCGGGTATCGGTCGGGCTTCGTACCCATCCACGGCCCGCAGAGGGCGCTGATCACGCTCAAGGCGAACCTTGTGGGGTTCTACCTTCACCTCGTAGTGAAGGGCATTGCGGAGCTCATCGACCTCATCCTCGCTCCATCCGAGGGCCCGCGCCGCCCTCCATCGGTGACGATTCGCCGACGCCCAAGACCGAGTCTCGTCCGTCGCGGGACGGCATCAAAAGGTGCCCTTTGACCAGCATCTGGGATTGTGCCTTTTCCCCACCAGCCTTAGATCGTGAATTCTAATTACCCCTGGGTTTTCTGTGCCGAAGAATCATTGCAATCACCGGAATTGCGGCAAGGACCATGATCAGAACTGGTAGGAAGGGCGGAAGCGCCGGCCCATCTTCATCAATGGGTGTCCACAGCACAACGACACGCATAGGAGCGCTAACCGTCACGGACAAGTTCGGCTCTGTACCGGACGCATCTCCAGCCCAAGCCTCAAACCGATACGTCGCGCCATCCTTTTGAACGACAGATTCTCGCAAACTCAGCCGCGCAACATCATTCTCGTCGTACCAGCCGATACCCTGGATTTCGCCCATTGGTGATTGTACCGTAAGCTCGTACTGGGTAACCCACAGAGCAACCAATGCAAACGGCCGATCGACCGTGAACGAAATGTTCGTCTGGTTCCCCGCGGAAACTCCCAGCCATTGTTCGAACCGGTATCTGATGCCCTCAGTTCCGGGAACGATCGGTTCGATCTGTATGGTAGCGATCGAACCGTTCGAGTACCAGCAATCGACGATGTGGCAGTTCCCCGAACCATGATCACCGCTTAGGGAGACAAAAAAATCGGTGGAGTAGCGCGCCGTCAGGTCTATTCTCCCCGACACTACGAGAGTTCTAGCCGGCTGGGAGCCGTCTCCCCATCCAATCCAAGAGCGGCGGATCTCTAGTGACTCCGTTACGATGAGGGGCGCGGACACGTTATGCGTTGTCCCATCAGCCCACCAAAAAGTCGCCGGCGTTACATGAGGAACTCCATCAACAATAATGCGGACCGGGACAGGCTCCGAGGCGATTTCAGCCCTCCAATCTGTGGAGAATAGGGCGGTCAGTACGAGTGGTCGAGCTACGAGCACGGAGTGCTCCGTCGCGCCTCCCTCATTCCAGTGGGAAAAAAGGAATCTGGCATCTGAATGCGTGTGAAGCGCCTGTGTGCCGACGAGGTGCGTCGAACCTTCGCTCCACCAGAAGGTCGCCGACTGAGAATAAACGCGTCCATCTACAGAAACGTCCAAACCTAGAGGATTCGTTTGGACTGTAACCAGGTGCTTTACATCGAAAATGGCGACGAAGCTTACGGAATCAATTGCCACGACTTCGTGGATTTGTGCGCCCCCGTCGGACCATTCCGAGAAAACATATTGGGTAAGGTTGCCGACGGTCAGGGGTGATGATGCCTCTAGCACGTGGATCGAACCGAATAACCACCAAGTCTCAGTGCCACTCGACACAGAGACATTATCAACCGTGACATGTGCATCTGAAGGTTGCGTGGTGAATGCTACCCGGAATTCTGCAATGAACCGCGCCGTGAGGTTGATCGGCCCTGAAACGATCAACGAATGGATCTTGGCCCCTCCATCAGACCAATCGGAAAACCAAAACCTAGTGTCCGATCCGGCGTATTGCGGTTCGATCACTGAGACATCCAGAATGGATCCGTTCCTCCACCATAACGAGCTGGGGGTGTCCAAGATGAGACCATCAGCCTCCAATTGCAATCCAGCTGGATTGGTTTCGAACTGAACGATAAAATCAAACTCGAAATGGGCGACGATCACCGCAGAGCCGTCACAGACGAGATTGTGGGTTCGTGGCATTCCATTGGACCAATTAGAGAAAACCAAGCGTCTGTCTAGGCCTGGCGCGGGGTCTCCAACTGTCAGATTAAGGGAGGTGCGGGCCGCGCAACGCACCACGCCCGGCGTAGGCAGAACAACTCCATCGACGCGCACGGGAAAGCCGGGCGGATCCGTCTCCAGGCTTACTTCGAATACGCGGATATCCAATTGGGCGACCCAGCCGTCATTGAAGCCGCTAAACACCGTGTCGAAGGCACCAATCGTCACTGGAAAGTCGGAGGCTCCAGTGTATCCAGCCACGAATAACATGTCAACATCGACCAGCGCCAGGCCGTACGCGAAATCCACCTGGGAACTCCCAAGAAAAGTCGAGTATTCGAGAGAACTCCCATTCGTGCCTATCTTGCTCACGAATGCGTCACCCAGACCGCCCCCGGGGCCATTGAAGTTGCCATCGAACGCGGCAATCGTTGTCGGAAAGTCGCTTGAGGCCGTGGTCCCGACGACGTAGGCTGCGCCATTCCTATCAACCACAACGCCCGCAGGCTGGTCCCGTGCCGTTGAACCCCCCAGAAAACTCGAGAAGGCGAGCGTTGAACCGTCTGCTGAGAGGCGGGAGACAAATGAATCAAGGCCCCCCCCATTGTAGGACGTGTCGAACGCCTGTGGAGTTACGGGGAAATCTGGAGAATCGGTCTGGCCTACAACCACGGCCTCTCCAGAGGCGTCGACGGCGACCGCCATTCCTATGTCGGTGTTCCTTCCTCCTCCCAGAAACGTTGCATATTCAAGGGTTGAGCCATTCGAAGACAACTTGAACAAAAAGGCGTCGACCGCACTTTGAAGCGAACTAGCGAAAGCGCCCGATGAAACAGGAAAATCCGAGGAAGCCGTGTTTCCTGTTACAAAGAGATTGCCGGCTGCGTCCAGCGTCATGCCTCGGGGGTTGTCGGTGTTCGACCCGCCGACGAAAGTCGACTGAAGCAGCTCAGTGCCATTTGGCGCAAACCACGCGGCGTACACATCTGACGCGCCGCCAAAACTCGGGTCAAAGGATCCTGCCGTCGTGGGGAAGTCAGACGATAGGGTGACGCCAACGGCCACAATCGTCCCACTAGCTCCAATTCCGACTCCAATTACGTTGTCGTCGTTTGATCCTCCTAGATATGTCGAAAAGTCCAGTGTGCCATCTGAACCGTTGATACGAAAAAGGAAGCCATCAGCGGATCCGTTAAACACACCGTCGAAGGCCGGATTTGTTATTGGAAGGTCGCTTGATCTGGTATCTCCGCCAACAATGATGTTTGAATCTCCGTCAAGCACCAACCGATGAGGACGATCGGCGCCGGTTCCTCCATAGTAGGTGGCGTATAGGAGAAACCCGGTGCGATTGAATTTTGCGACAAAGACGTCAACGCCCCCATTGTAACTACTATCATTCGCCGACCCGGTGAGTGGGAAATCGTTCGATTGCGTTTCGCCTGCCACGTACACGTTTCCAGAGGAATCGACTGCGATGTCCCTAACAATGTCTTGGCCGCTGCCACCAATGAATGATCCGTAGATCAGAGGATCAACCACGAGGCCTGTTGATTGGTTCCATGATGGGCACGAAACGCCCACCTTCCATGCGCCATGCATTTCATAGTGGCAAGGAACAGCGTTACCGCGGTCATCAACTGCCGAGGGTGCCGCATCCTTGAAGCCCCCTGCGACCGCTCGAACAAGGAGGGATCCATCGCTCGTAATCCCCACATACGTTGCCCCATCGAATTCCATTGCAACCGAGTCTAGATCGCTGCCGGGGGCGACCCGGAGTTCGTACTTGAGGCCTACGTCAGTTCCGGAGAATACCAAATCGATTCCAGGACCGACCTGCCGGTAAATCACGTCCGGGACGAGCTTGGCTCCCTGGATCCATCTCTGGGGGTCGGAGCCGAGGAACGCGCTGACCGTTTGACCTGATTTATGCAACGATTCAGGAATGACCTCCCTATCGTGGGCGACCTTTAGGGTCACCACGGATTCGTCCGATTCGTTGAAATGCAACCTCAGCTTGCTAGGTTCAAAGGAAGCCCTGATGCCGTTTCCCTTCCAAAGGAAACTAGACGTCATTGCGGATTCTCGATCGGCCAGTTCTATGATCGAATGATGGGGCATCAGCGCCGACGCTGTCCTTTCCCGCAACGCTGAATATGAATCGCCCCTTGAATCCTCGACGGTGTCCGATGCTTGCCCCGCGCGAACATGAACTTCTACCGGACCGGCCGAAGCGTGGGTGGCCGCAGCGGTTGGGGTGTTCTCGAGGAGGACTGGCGTCAGGAGTGGAAAGGTCGGGAAGCCAATCAGGACGATAGCCGCCAGGATTCTGATGCTAGACTTGATGATCGAGTGAGCCATCGATGCCTTCTATTCTATCGAGGAATTAAGGATTTCCGCCATCCGATAAGCAATGGGGGCATGTCTGGCAAAAGAAAAGAGGAAATGATGCTTCCGCACCAGATCGGTCTCATACCAGGTTCAGTGGTCTGGGGTTGTCATACCCCTGCTTTGTGGAATGCGGGGACAAGGACGAAACGGGGGCTCGCGACGGTCCTCATGCAGGTGGGCGGTGTGGGACACCCCGGGCATCGGGGTATGTTGATTAACCCCAAAGCTGACTTCGTGCCGTGGTAGATGTTTTCGTGAGTTATTCAGTTGGTGACGACCAGCGGTTGGCTGAAAGCCTCCGTGACCATCTCGCGTTAAACTACGGCAGGGCCATCAAGCCGATCCTCGCCGCAGATTTTCGCTCTGACGCGGAAGAGGGTGCCGCCAAAGTCCAGCGGTTAATATCCCGTTGTCAGGTGTTCGTTGTCTTCTACACAACGAAGGGTTCCGAGAATCAGTGGGTGAATCAGGAGCTTGGTTACGCAATGGCGCTGAGTCCGCCTAACGGAATCCGCATTATTCCCATCTATGATAGGCGGGAAGATTTCGCGGGGATGCTCCATACGAGAATTGACAACCTCGCGGGTCAATTCAAGCTTCACCGAGGCAAGGAGATCGAGGTTTGGAGGGAGGTGGGGGGCTTCATCTTGGGAGAGTTTCAAGCTCCGTTGTCGCTCGACACACGAATGCACAAGCAAGCTCGCGCAGGCTCACTCATCTTCGACCTGCACCTGTCGAACACGCTCCAGCGTTCGATCATGGGTGCGACTGTTCATTTCATCACCCCGCCAGGGGTAGAGGCAAAGTCAGAGAAGAAGCCCACGCCGTTCGCCAAGTACTTGGACGGGATTGGAGAACTAATCTATCAAAACCAACCGCTTGCGTTACCCTTGCGGCAACGAATCTATCCGGTACCTCCCCTCGACATTGACGACCTGCGAACGATGTGGATCCTCCTCGACGAGTTCCCGATGGCCTCTGGCGCGCAACGAATCGAGTTGCTTTACCCGCAGCACCTGAAGGCCTTCACAATCGCGATTGTCTCGTCGGTTCCGTTTTCCGAACCCGCGGTTTACGAGCTGCCGGTGGATCTCACTGAAGGCCGATGGTACCTGAGCAAGTTGAGGGCCCTGGGCACCGTGGAAAAGGCCAACATCTCCTGCGACCCGCCCACTTGAGTTCCATCGAATCCGGTCCGACGAGACTCCAAAACGACCGTTTTCGAAGGTCTCCGACGGCGCGCGACCTCCGCCGGGATTGACACGCTGTGGCGTTAGCCCGGGGCGCTGGGCGGGGCGGCGCTCGGGGCACCTTGGCAGGACACGTTCATCGCCTGAAGCCGAAAGGCGATGGCGATATCGCCTGGCTGATCGGCGGAGGCCGCGCACATCGAGGCGCGCCACATTGCGGAGGCCGTCAAGCGAGCCCGCCCGATCGAGGAGCAGGTGCGGGCCAAGTACGGGTCATACCTTGCGGGGCTCGCGCGCGAGGTGTGGAGCGTGGAGAGGTCGGCGGAGAGCCCCTACAACGACTGGAACTTGCACGAGCACGACTAGAAGCGCGGGTAGGAGTGAGCGTAACAACCTCTCGTGCAATACGTCCTCGTGATGGTCAGTCTTTGGGCGATGGCGCGGCTGATTCGGGTCGAGGCCGCGAGTACCTCATCCTATTTCCCCACGCCGCTAATTCCTTTTGGCTTCTAATTGTGGACAGTTCGGGATCCACCAAGAATCTGTCCATCAACTTGAAGCTCAATTCCATGATCCGTACCAAGTCGATGGTGGAAATTGAGGAGGGAGTGCCGTGAACAATCTTGGAGCGAACGCCGTACAGCTCCTTCACGTCCCTGACGATTTCGAGCCTGGCCTCAAGGTCGTCGCCGAGCACAAAGGCCGCCGTCTCCGCAAGTTGCGATGCAATGGAGGGATCAATTCCGCTACCGGACGTGTAACGGAGCATGAGCTCCAAGGCGAAACCGAACTGAACGATCGACCGTTGCACATCGGTTTCTCCAATACCTTTTCCCATCCATTCGATGGCGGCTAGGAGCCGCCTATCCATCTCTGTGGGGGAGGCCGATAACGCAAATGCCCATACCCTTTCGAATCCGGATGCCTGCTCACGCAGCCTTGGCTCGTCAACTGAAAACAGATTAGGGGGCCCTCTCTCAAAAACGGACGTCGCAATTGTTTTGACCTTGATTCCCAACACGCGCGTGTTGGGAATCCTGGGCTCGCTCAGCACCGACACGTCGTAGCGGGCGGACGAATCTCGAATCATGAAGCGAAGAATGTTTTCAAATCGCCGAAAGGCTTCATCTGCATGTTGGGTTGCACGATCGAAATCTCGAGCCTTCGCGCGAAACGAGATCAGGACAGTCGAAGAATCAGTCCAAAGCGGCCTGTCGTGGAAGTAAGACCTCGATTTTGCGTTCAGGTGTGCCTCGTGCTTGGCCAAGGAATGCAGCGTGTAGGGCCCCAAGGTCAGGGGGCTTTCAGTTGACAACTGAGCTCCTTGCACGCTCCGGAAGATTTCCCACTCCTCCATGGGCAACGACTTGATCGTAGAAATCAAGCCCCGCCAGTCCGCATCCGCAGCCTCGCGCCCCTGTTCCCTGATGCCAAGCGCCACACGCGCAAGGTGTTGACGAAACGCCTGCAAGGAAATTGTGCGTTCCAGATCGGGGTCCGCAAGGCGCAGGATTTCGCCAAGGGCGTCGAAGAGCATGAGCTCTTCCTCCGACTCAAATGAAAACTCGTGCTTGCCGTTGACCTCGACTAATGGAACAGCGCCCTCATCAGGCTTACGAACCAGCGTGGAAAGAAAGGCCAATGTTTCCGATGGATCCACGTCTCTTAGTCCGACCATATTCGTTCAGCCCTCCAAGTTTCCACAAGATGGTGCCCGCAGTCGACAAGGTTTTTCGTGCCCTAACTCAGGTTCCCAATTTCGCCTCAGTGGGGCCAAGAAAAGGGTTGGCGCCTAGGGTGTTTCCAGGAAATCTCGAAGTTGCTTTCCGAGAGCCGCCTCAGAAAGGAAAAACGGCCATTTCGTGATGTTCACGGTAATCGAGTCACCCTGCACGCCATACGACCCTGTGATCAGGCCCTCAAATGTTCCTCCGTTCAGATCGCCGCGCATGATAATCCTGCGTGCCGCCGCTGCCCTTCGAACCCGCTCGAGCTTTTCCGCAGGGTCCCCCGCCAATCTGTATGTGTCAGTGAACATTGCGGTAACCATTCACCTATTACGCCCGGCAAGAGAAGAGTTTTTCCATCGCCTGAATTGTAGGTCGCTTTAGCAGCGAGTTGGTGAGCCCCATCGCCGGAATCAGGGATGCCCAGAGGTTTGACGAGCGCGCGACGGTGCCCCAGGCGATGAATCCGCGGCGGGGGGCCCCCACAATTCCCTGAAATGATCCGAGCACGACGAAAAGCGCGGCTCCGAGCTGATGAGGCTGGCGCGATTCGACCCTTTCTTTGAAGCACCAACGTTAAGGTGGTGGAGGAGGAGGGGTGGCTGATGCCCCAAGAGGACGTCAACGAACCTGCAGTGTGCCCCGTGCCCGGCGGTGACAACTGGACCAACGGCATGGCCGAGAAGTCGCAGTTGACGCTGCGCCGGGCCATCGAGAAAAGCACCCTCGGGCCTGCCCTTGGGCGGTGCGCCGTCGAGGCGATCGAGCGTGCCGAGCGCCGCCGCACGGAGCGGCCGCGCGCGGTCGCTCCGGCCTGAGCCTTTCCGCCGGCCTTCGGGCCGGCGGCTTCCCTTCATCTTGCTCATGCCTCAGGGACCGCGACCCTCTGGGCGCGCCTTCCGGCCCCCCGTAGCTTTGCCTGTAGACGACGGTATCTTGAGAGGGAAGACGGGGCGGGCTAGTGCCCGCCCCGAAGGGATGCAAACTACTTGCGACCCTTGCCGCCGCGGTATGCGGGGGTGTTTGGG
>CBEUCC010000036.1:0-21428 GCA_965541515.1 uncultured Thermoplasmata archaeon | reverse complement strand
CCCTTTCTGGTCGCAATCTGGCGCGCCTTCTGAACGCTGATGGCTTGTAGTCCTGTCATGTGCATCCCTAGTGCCCCCGCCATCTGGCGGGAGCATTGACAATATTGCCAGGGCTCCATATTTCAACGTTAGCGGGACGTCGGCGCGTTATGCGTCAGCGCTTTCTCTCGGGCCGCAGGAACGCTAACCATGAACGCGCGCGCATGGCACGCGCGCATGTAGAGAGTGGAAGCGGTGCCGCGTTGCGCGTGCCGCCAGCGCCCGGCCCAAACCTTCATCCCCGCCCCGGGCGCTCCCAAGGCCGGTCACAATGGTCGAGGTGGAGATCGAATACGAGGTCAATGACGAGCACAACGCCCACTGCGCCAAGTTGACCGGTGCCATCCTCTCTCGGTTCGGGGAGAGCGTGTCATTCCTGAAGATCATACCGAGCCACGAGGGAAAGTTCGATGTCTCGGTCGACGGGGAAATCACGTACACTCTGATGATGGAGAACCGCCTTCCAACCGCGGACGAGATCTGCGACCAGATCCACGAGCGCTTGCGCACGACGGGGCGGATCTGAGCCGCGGGGGGGCCCACCGGCCAGAGGGCAACTGCGCCCGACCGGGCAATTCTCGAGACAGTCCTATGGCAAGTTTATCTAGGCTCGACGAACCTCCTCGCAGGCCCATGACGATCTTAGTGGTGTGGCCTTCGACACCGGACGAGACGACGGGCGCCCTAACGTCCGACCTTGTACGAAGGGTGGTTGAGACCGCCGACTTGACGGACCGCCGGGGGTATGGGCTCCCACTGGACGATTTTTCCCGGCTCCTCTACGGTGGGCCGCTTGCACCGAGCCGGGTGGCAGAGGCCGTCGCGTTGGCCCCCGGGCTTGCCGTCATCGACGATGTCGTTGTGCGAACCGACCGGGGCCACGCGACTCCCCAGATGCGTTTGCGGCGCAGGTTACACCAGGCCCATTCGAGAGAGGGTGACGGCATCGCGCGCGACTTTGCAATGCGCCTTGTTGCCACGTGTCCGCTCGTGCGGTGCGTGGCACTGTCGGGGTCGCTCGCCTCGGGGGGTTTCGACCCGAGGGACGACGTTGATTTCAACCTGGTCGTACGGGACGGCTCGAAATACACGACCTACCTTTGGGCGATCGCCCTATCTGCGGTAACCAGCCTGCGCAATATCCGAAAGGAGACCGACGAGATGGGGGCGCTTCCCCTGCTGCCGAAGGTCATCTGCCTCAATGTTGTTTGGGAGGACGCCCAGGTGCGCCCGTTCGTGCGCAATGACAAATGGATCGCGTACGAGCTCCTCATGGCCCGGCCGGTGTACGGGTCAGCGTACCTGTCTGGTGTCTTCCTTGAAAACCAGTGGCTCGAAAGTCACTTCCCCCAGTTGCTCGACCCTGGTTTCGTCCCGCCCGACGACCTGCCTGAGGGTTCCGTGGTCGAGCGACCCGGCGCACGTTTCTTCCGTTACTTGGATCGCCACCCCCGGGCGCTCAGGGCCTTCGAGCGTGCAAGCCGTTTCCTCGTGTTCAGCCTGCATGCGATCGTTTCGTTGACCAGAGCCAGGAACCCTGAGGCAAAGGCTCGCGAAGACTTCGTCAACACGATGAAGAGGCCCTATTCCGTTTTTGACGTTCCGGGACACGATTCGGCCATTCCGCCGACCGCATTGGACCCCCGGTGATTCCCATGAGCGAGCCCCATCGTGTTCTGCTCGTGGACCCCCCCGCCCCCGACCTCGGATTGAACCTCGGACTAGGTTACCTGGCGGCGTGCCTCGTGAAGGAAGGCCACGCAGTCCAGGTCCTCGACCTGAACAACCGCCGACGTCGCAAGCGCGGAGCTCAGTTGAGCGATGAGGTCGCTCGGTTCGGCCCCGACTTGGTTGGGATCTCCTCCACGTCTCCCGTGTACGGGACGGCTCTCGATTTGGCACGGGAGATCCGCGCGGCCGGCTACCTGGGCCTCCTCGTGAACGGCGGCGTTCACGCCAGCTTGGTGAAGGGCGGGGTGCTCGCCGACCCCGAGTGGGATGCGGCCTGCTTTGGGGAGGGCGAACACACAGTCGTGGAGTTGGCGCGTGGCACTCCGATGTCCGAGATTCGGGGGCTTGCGTGGCGCGATGGTGACGGCCGTGCGGTCGAGAACCCGCCCCGCCACTTCATCGACGATCTGGACACGCTGCCATTCCCCAACTTTGCCGTCTTTGGCTTGAAGCGGATCGGGTGGTACCCGATCATGACGAGCCGGGGGTGTCCCTTCGAGTGCGGATTCTGCATGAGTCCCACGATATGGAAGCGGGAATGGCGGTCCCGATCGGCGGCGAGCGTGCTAGCGGAACTGGAGCACGCCAAGAAAGCCTACAGGATTCGCGGCTTTAACGTCCGCGACGACAATTTCTCGATTCGGATGGACCGGGCCAAACGGATGTGCCGGGAGTTTGTGGAGCGTGGGCTCAAGCTCCCCTGGACGTGCAACAACGGGGTCTACGCGCGGCTGATCGACGACGAACTTGCCAAGCTCATGGCAGAAGCCGGGTGCGTCCAAGTCTCTCTCGGGGTCGAATCCCTCGTCGAGCCGATCTTTGACAGGATCAACAAGGGCGAGGATCTTGAAGACATCTACAGAGCTGCACGCATGTTTCAGGACCACGGGATACGGGTCCGTGGCTTCATGATCATGGGCTTGCCTGGCGACACCTACGAGACAACGATGGAGTCGTTTCGAAAGGCAAGGGAGCTCCGTCTCGACGAATACGGATGGAATACCTTTCTCCCCTTCCCCCACACGCCCGGCGGCGACTGGGTCCGCAAGCACGGGCGGGTCTTGACCGAGAACCCATGGGCCATGCAGCACGGCGACCTCGTGTTCGACACGCCCGAATTCCCCCTAGAGGATCGTCGGCGCGCCTGGAATACGATTGTCCTGCGTACCCACCAGTACGGCGCCCTGTATGACCACTCGGTGTCGGCCGCGCAAAATGCGCGGCGCGTCCTCCGCATGGTCTTGAAGTACGACCGACAGCGCCTACCGCGCCACATCCTGGAGATGGGCCGGCGCTACGTGCGCTCGCGCGAGCGCTCACCCGGTTAGGCCCGTCGCTTGTCACCGATGAAAGTGGGAAACGAAGCCAGGTTTACGCCCAGCGCAACCTTGGCACGGCGTTTGAGGCCGACGGCTCCTGGTAGCTTGAATGGGCGGGTCGTTACGGCCAGGCCCGCCCGCTCAAACATCTTCTCGACCCCGTGTTGCGAGAAGTGCCTGTAGTCTGGGTTTCCGGTCCGCTGGCGCGCAGTGGCCTGCCCCCCACGGGCGCCGAGTTCACTCGCGTGCACGGGCGACATGGCAACCACCACCCGGCCCCCCGGCCGTAGGGCCTCGGCCGCAGCCAAGACGGCCGACCCGGGGTCAACTGCGTACTGCAGGCTAGCGCATGCAACCACCCCCGCAAGCGATCCGCTGCGCACGGGGAGGTTTTCCCAAGCGGCCCCCACGAGGCCCTTTGAAGGAAGGGGATCAACTGCGATGACGCGCAGCCCGCGAGATTCGAGGCGTGACGCAAGGTCACGGTCGCCAGCTCCCACATCCAGTACCCATTCGCCCGGGCGCACCCGCTCCAGGAGGAGCGACGCGGTCAACCGGTGCGAGACTGCATGCACCTCGGGGTACATCATGGTCAGGCGGATCGCCTCCGTAGCAGGATCAAGGAGAAATAGCCAAGGCGGTTCCACGGTGGCCGCGCCGCAAGGCGCTGTTCCAGACGGCTTGAGTACCGCCAGAGCCCGGGGAACTTCCTTGCCAAAGAATCGAGGTGCGGGGGGGGCACGAATACGTTCGTCCCCTCCACCCACTCCACCATGAAGTCAGGCTCCATCCGATGGCCAAATTCGGCCGGAGTGAGCATTTGAACCTCGACCCGGCCCTCCCGAACGTTTGAAACACGCATGGCGAGGCTGCGACCAGACTTCTTGGCGGGCTTGTCGAAACGGAGGATCAGCGGGTAGAGTGTCAGTTCCCAAAGTACGTGGGGGTTGACCAGACCGGCCAGGAACGGAGCCTCTGGCCGTAGCAAGTCGCGGAGCCCGTCCCGAACGCCAGAAAGCGAGGGCTCGAGGTTCAGGCTTCCGAAGAGCGAATAGGCTCCCGAGAATGACCCGTCCCCGAATTCGCTCCTCAAGTCCCCAACACCCGAAGCGGCGATGTGGATCGTGCGAACACGGTCCGAGACGCCGGCGGACGCGGCGCGGGCCTTGGTCTGCTCCAACATCTCACGACTGAGGTCAACTGCCAGTACGTCGACCCCCAAGGACGCCAGCAGGCAGGCGTCCACGCCCGTCCCGCACCCAATATCGATAACATGATCCCCCTGGGCGAACAGGCCGCGCAGCACGCGCGAGGACCTGGCCTTTACGAGAGCGGCGCCGGCGGTCTCCCCGACTTCCTCGTCGTAACGCGGCGCCAAGTCGTCGTACATCTGCTCCACGGTGGCGATCGGGGGCTTGGCCATGTCCATCGCACCTCGGGCTGCCGGATTAAGCATTCGGATGGACGTGAGGCACCCCAACCACAAGGGCACGGCAAGTTCCCGGTGGGGCAAACATGATTCGCCGCGCGGCGGTCGGAAAGGCGGCCCGTTGGGAAAAGCAGCGACCGTTATGGAAACTCGGCGCGCGGGGCCGCCCCAACTGAGGCGTGGCCTCCGCCTGTCCGGCGCGTGTGTCGGTGAGCGCCCTCCTCCCCAACCTACGCGGGGGCCTGTTGCGTGCGGCCACCGCGTGGGACGGGCGGCTCCACCTCCGGCCGGTTGGCGACAGCGGCGCTTCTCCGCCCGCCGATGTTTGGACGTACACCCCGAAGTCATTCGCCCGGGCCCTGGCCCCCGCGTTCCGATTGGAGGAATAGTTTGGGCTCCCCGTCGTGCTGCCGCCCCCCTATGCTGCAGACATGCTTGCGCGCTTCGAGGGCTTACCAAAGCTGTTCGAGCGCGCAGACATGTCGGTTAGGGACCGTTTCCCGTTTCGAGGCCTTGGGGACCACTTTGAGGTGGTCTTTCGGAACGTCGGGCGTGCCCGCGCGCCCTCACCCTACGGCCTGTAGTCGTTTCAGGTTACGGCAAATGCCGATTCTCTAGGATGATTCCACCCACAAGGCACCCCAGGTGTCCATCTAGGCCAGCACACGGTCTTCTCGCCCTCTGGCTACGACGGCGACGCATAACGTTACTTGGAGTGCAAAAGGGGCAAAGGATCATATTGTAGGCCGCCTTCGTCGGGATTGAAGGGATGAGTTTCGTGTGCCTGGCCATGGCTAAGCGCAGGTCATGGTCTGTACCACGGTCCTTTTCAGCCGTCGCGGCCCCCGTTTCTGACCAGACGTATTGCGAATTGCCGAACGTCGTATGGGCCCGGGAAAGCGCAATCTCTCGCCGAATAACCACCGGAGTTCCATGGCCGTCATAGAGTACATTTGGGTCGTGGCCCACGTCCTTTGGGCGTTTGGCGCCCTGGTCTACCTCTTTGATGGGTACCGCTCATACATCCTGGGCCGCCAGGGGTTCGTCACCAATACGACGCCTGAGATCGAAGATGTGCAGAGCGCGCTAGACGAGCGCAATCTGGCCACGACACCCATTTTCAAATTCCAGATCACGACACGTGGAAACGAGTCCCATGTGGTGGTGCGCGGCATCGAATCCATCGAAAGGTGCGAGGGATTTGTGCCCTGGAAGGGCCGCATTATGGTGGATGTCGTCACCGATGACCCCGCTGACGAGGCCACCGTCAGAAAGGCCTTCCCCAACTCGCCCGTCCCGATCCGCATCCTCGTTGTCCCCAAGGAGTACAAGACTCCTAAGCGCACCCTGTTGAAAGCGCGCGCCCTCCACTACAGCACGGAATGGCGCCGTGGCCTCAATGAAGAGCGGGGCTATGTCGTCCACTTCGACTCCGAGTCGACGATGGAACCAGTCGATTACGTGCGCATGCTCTACAACATGATCCGCTCGGACGGCAGGATCAAGCTCGCGGAGGGACCGATCCTCTATCCATTGGAGTGGGAGAAGTCGAATGTTGTGTCGCGCCAACTGGAGTCCAACCGCGTGTTCGACTGTTTCCACTGCCACATCCTGATGAAGAATCCCCCGCCGTACCACCTGCACGGGAGCAACCTGATAGTCGAGGAGGACCTTCTCATTGAGCTGGGCTGGGACCTCGGGCGCTCCCGTGGCCGCGCCATCGTGGCCGAAGATCTGGTCTTCGGGATGCGCGCCTTTGCCCTGAAGGGCAAAGGGATCTTCGGGTGGTCTGGCGCCGCACTCCTCGAGCAGCCTCCGTTCAAGATTCGGGACTCCATCCGGCAACGCATTCGGTGGGTCACCGGCGTGTGGCAGGCCATGGAAGTCATCTCTACTGACCCGGATTACAGCGCGATCCCCCGCGGGGAGATGCGCCGACTCAAGACGATCGTTGTGGCCCGACTTTCGGTGTATGGAATGGGTTTCTTCGCGGGCGTATTCAGCATCTTGATCGGTGGGATCGCGCTGTCCGACGCCTTTGCAGGGACGGCGATCATGAGCGCGGTACCGCAAAGTTGGCGGGACTTCTCGATGCTACTGATCCCCGGCCTTTTCCTTTGGCTCGGTACTTCCCAGATTGGCCTATACAAGAACCTCCAGCGAACTCAAATGGGGCGGAGGCGACGCCTCGCGGAGCACCTCAAGACGCTCGTGGCAACCCCCGTGGGGGCCCTCCTGGAAACGGGATCCGCGCTATACGCTACGCTTAACTGGTGGATCTGGGGGAAGACGATCATTTGGACCCCGACCCCCAAGTGAGCACCAGGCCTGGAAGCGGCCGGCGGAGGCCCCAGGGGCTAGCCGCGGGCGCGGCCCTTTTGGCCATCCTGGTTCTGGGAGTCGCTCTTCGCGTCGCGCGCTTCCACGCGGGCGACTACTACGAGGACGGTGCATCCCATTGGTGGACCGCCGCATACGCGTTCGAAACGGGTCTCATCGTTGATCCCTTTGGACTCAACCACCTCGGGTATTGGCTCCCCGGCTACGACCCGTTGGCGGCATCGTTGATGTCCATAGCCGGAACGACAAGCCCCGACCTACTTCGGGGCACAGGTGTGGCGGCATGGGTTGGGGCGGCCGCCTGCCTGTATGCGTTCGCTCGGCCGGCCGGCGCATGGGTGGCGCTGTTTGCCACACTTCTGTTTGCGCTTTCGCCCTTCGATATCCTCAACACCGCGATAACAGCGGGAGTCGAACTTTCGGTGGCCCTCCTACTCTTGGGGATCCTGCTCGCTCGAAAGGCTCGCGAGGGTCACCCGGCGCTCCTATGGGGAGCTGCGCTCGCCTTCTCAATGGCGGTGCTCTTCCGCTACGAGGGGTTGGTGTTTGTTGTCGCGTACCTGATGCACGGTTGGTGGTGGAAGGCCGGAAGCCACGTGGACGCCTTCTTCGCCCAGAAGGCTCGCCCCTTCCTATTCCTGGCGCTTGCCATCGCGGCTGGCGTCCTCATGATTACCTGGGGGGAGAATTTCATCTCTCGGTTGCTTGTGGGACCGCCTCCGGATTACTCCTACGCGGAGGCGCAAGGCCTCGTCGCCCGAGACCCGTTCGTACGGGGGGCGAATTTCTGGCTGGTTTGGGGGCCTATGCTCGGGGTGGGAGCCCTTCTGATGTTATTCGGCCTCGCTCTCCACCTCGGCCGCGTTGAGTCGTGGCTCGTGGTCACGTTCTGTGCGCTCCTCACTGTGTTCCTGTTTGCGGGGCTAGGGACGGCTTCGTTCCGATACCTGGCGCCTGTCGAGCCACTGATGTGGGTGCTTGCCGCACTGGCTTTACGGCGGATAGCATGGTGGGCCAGCGGCTTTGCTGCGAGGCTTGCCGTCAGGGACGTGGGCAAGGCGGTGCGCGCCGCCACGGCGCTGGCGCTTGGCGCACTGGTTATCACCTCTTCGGCGAGCGCGACCTTCACCACCCTGAGTGTCGCGGACGACCAAATCGCCCTAAATGGACCGTTGGAGCGCGCCGCCACCTACGTCAGAGGCCTCCCGCAGGACGACCACCTGCTGGTGCTCATCGACTCGCCTGTCGCCGCCCAGGCGTCGGGGCTTTCCGCGTCGAGGATGATCGGCTCGGCCCTCCTTCCCGATTCACGGGACGCGGCCATGGACGTCCTGCGCGAGCGGGTGCAGTACGTTGTCGCCGTGAATGTCTCGTACTACCGGTTGATGGTGCTCTTCCCGGAGTTGTCCATGGGGCGTTCCAACGAGAACTTCTCGCTCCTTTACGACGCCACGGACTGGGAGGCTCGCTACACGCCAAAGACCGCGTGGGTCTACGAGATCAACCGCGACCACGCGGTAATCTCGGTCGGGCAGGACCTTTTCCTACATGTGCCCACAGCAGTGCCCGCGGGCTCCCCAAAGGCCGGCGGGCTTCGCCTCTGGAGCCACGCCGTCGAACTCACGGCAGGTACGATGGGGCTCGGAGCGCCCGAGTTGCGCGCGGCCGGCAAGCTGTACCTCGCTCACAGCGCGACGGGCGCGCCGGTCGTGGGCAGCAGTCAGGTGTCCTACCGCGTCACCTACTCGATGCTCCCGTTGCTCCCGGGCGGATCCGTCGACGAATCCGCCGACCCGGCGGTGGTCGTGGCCACGTACGATACGGTGGACGGGGTCGTGAACGTCACCCTCACGGTCGAGCGGGCACCCGGCCCGGGGCCGACGACGCTCGTGGCGAATAACTCGGTCCCGGTGGACAAGTTCCCGCTCTTTGCCAACAGCTCCTACCCGGAGCCCGTGGAGGGGCCAATCGGACAGACCCGTGTCTGGTCGTTGCGCAATTGGCTCGAGGGGGACGGCGCCACCATCCAAGTGGACTACCGGAGCCCGCTGACGCTCGTCTTCGGTCGGGACGGCACCGGCACCACTTGGCTGAGCCAGGCGGCGCCCGAGGGCGCCACGTCGCTCGAGTTCCGCATGACCATCTTTGCCGCCGGCGAGCCGCCCTACGGTCCGGGCGAGCCCGTGACACTCGAGGGCCCGCTGCGACGAGCGGGCGGTTTCCTCGCGACCCTCACGCTGAACGACAGCCTGCGCGTCCTCACCGAGTGGGCCTTCGGGCCCCACCCGTGGGTCCTCGAGGCCTCGGGGCTTTCGGCCGGCCGGTTCGCGAACATTAGCGAGCTACCGGCAGACCGCCCGGCCGCGCAGGCATGGCTGCTTGCGAACATCGAGTACGTCGTCGTGGTCAACACGTCGGGAGACCGCCTGCTCGCGCTCTTTCCTGAACTTGCCGCCGGCGATTCCGACACGAATTTCTCGATTTCACTATACGACAGGGGGCCCCCCGGGTCCGCGGTCGAACCGGACGTGTGGGTGTACCGCGTGAACAACGGCGACGGGTGGGTTTCGCTGTGGGCCGGGGCGATGCTGCGTTTCATCGCAGATCAAGGCGGCCCCGGGCGGGCTTTTGGCGTCGAGGTCTGGTTGGATGGCGCACCCCTCGCGGAGCCGGCTCCGGGCCTTGGCGTGCCCAGTGCGGTTGTCAACGGGACTCGGTACACCGCCGCCAGCGCGGCGTTTTCCTTCCTCCAGGGCAGCGGCGGCCACGCGTTCGTCGCGACGTGGACGCTCCACGAGGAGCAAGGCGGCGCACCCGTACCGTCGCCGCCCCTTTCCGTGGAAGCCCGCTACGTGCTGGACGGCACGCTACTCACGGTCAACCTGACGGTGCGGACCGCCCCCTTCGGGGCGCAGGTCGCGCTTGGCGTCGCGAATGGACTTGACGCCTCCCTTTTCGCCGTCTACGTAAATGACACGGCGTGGCTGAACCAGACATCGCCCTCACCGCGCGTGCCCGTCTATTCGCTGCGGAACTGGCTGGTCTCGCCGGACCTGGCGGTGCAGGTGGACTACCGGGACCCGCTGTCCCTCTACTACGAGCGGGAAACCGGCGGGGCTGCGACGCTGTCGTTTGAGGCCGCTGTCGGCGCCCCGTCCCTCGAATTCGACCTCTGGGTCATGCGGGTTGAGCAGCTCCCCTTCCCTTGACGGCACGTGGATGGCTGGTGCTAGCGGGAAGGATATTTATTCATCGTGGGGCGATCCAACGCCTCCCCATGGGAGACCGCGAATGGAATTCCGTTTCTACAACGAAAAACTCGCGAAGAAACCGAAACTCTCCGTGGACGGCCTCGTCCCGACGAGCATCCACTTCTCCCACTTCAAGGGGAACAAGACTCCGCCCAAGTACAAGGCGGACACCGGGACGGAGATCTGCCTCAAGGTGGCCGAGGACCCCTCCTTCGACCGGGAGCGGGTCCCGATCTGCTCGAACGACCACTACGACACCGACGGCGTCCTGGCGGTGTGGGCCATGTGCTTCCCGGAGGACGCGGTGCTCGAGCGGGAAATGGCCGTGCGCGCGGCCGAGGCGGGTGACTTCCACCACTACTCGACGGACGATGCCTTCTGCGTGGACGCAGCCATCGAGGGGTACAGGCACGGCGCCGAGTCCCCCTACCGGTCCACGGTCGCCACCCTCGACGAGGCGGGGGCCGACGGGTACGTGTACCAGAAGCTGTCGCACATGTTCCCGGACCTTTGGCAGGACTTGGCCAAACACACGTTCCTCTGGGAGAAACCGCTGGCGTTCCTGCACCGCAACTTTGACGCGTTCAAGTCGAAGCAGTTCACGGTGAAGGAGCACTGGGACGACTGGCTCTCGGTGGTTGAAGGACCGTTTCGTCCGCACCCGATGGCGGTCGACCGGTTCTGCCAAGGGCGCGTGTTCCTGCTCGCGACCCCGGCCGCCGGTGGGAAGGGCAACGCCTACGCCCTCGACTACGCGTACTACAGCTGGGCCGATACCCCGGGTCGCGAGAAGGTGGCGTGGGTGGACTTCGGCCCGCTTGCGGCCGCCCTGAACGAGAAGGACCAGGGCCAGGGGAAATGGCAGACCCAGTGGGCGGGGCAGGGCGACACGTCCGCGCTCCAATACGCAGGCGCAACCGGTGCGTCGACGGGGTCTTCGTTGACGACGGGGGAGGTCGCGGCGGCGGTGCGCGAGCACCTGAAGACAGGCCCGAAGGTCTCCGAGACACCGGCGCCCGGCACCCACTGACCGGGCAGGGCTCCTTGTCCGCGCGTCGCGGATGGCGTTTTCTAGGGGGAGGCCACTTGGCCACCCGTGCGCCCCTGCAGCAGGAGGTTCCAAGCGGACCTCGAGGCCAAGGTGGAGCGCCTCGGGCGACGTTTGGATGACGCCCGCGCAGGGCGCTTGCCAAGCGGGCAGAACCCGGGCTTTGACCGTCTTGCTGAGGCCCGGTACCTGCTCGGCCGGTGGGATGAGGCAAAGGCCTCCGCGGCCGAGGCGGCGCGCCACTGGCGCGGGGTCCTGTCGGCCAAACCCGAGGGACCGGGCCGGTTGGAACCGACCTTCCACCTGGGCTCGTCACTCCTATTTGCGGACGACTTGGAGGCCATGCGGGATGTTTTCACCGAAGGGGTTGCCCGCTACGTCGACGCCGGGATGGCGGCATCGGACGACACGGGCTATATGGCGACAGTGACAGGCGAGTGGAAACGCGCGCGGGTCGTATTCCAGGCAGCGGCCGTCGCGGACATGGGGGCGCAGGGGATGTCGGACCTCGCGCGCTTCGAGGCGCGGTTCCCGGACACGCCGCGCCTGCTCAAAATGCGTTTTGTGGAGGGGCTCGAAGGCCAGGACGCCGAGCTCATCGGGCGGATGCTCCTCATGGAGCGGTGGCTGACACCTGAGGCCGAGGGGGTCTCGAGTTTCCGGACGGAGGAGTGGTTCTACGCAGCCCACCAGGTGGCCCTCGCGCGTCTTGCCCGCGGGGAGGCCGCTGACTTCCGGCTCTACGACGGCGATGTGGAGCAGGGCCTTCGCGTGCGTTGACCGCCTGGGGAGGGGGTCACGGCTTGGGCCGACGAGACTGGCGCGTGCCCTTGCGCGTGGCCTTTCCCTTGCGAGTCGCGCGTGCCTGAGCAGCTTCTGCCTCGAGAGCCTTGGTCGCCCGAACCAGGAAGGGGTCGAGGTCTGCCGAGACGCCGCGCTTGACGCCGCGCACGTAGAGCGACCCGTCGTGCGTCCGGAATCGCACGAGTTCCTCACGCGTGAGAAAACCGCCCCAGGGGAAGGCCACGTCCTTGGCGACGGGCCGGTCGTCCAGGACACGCTCGGCCGACACGTCGCCAAACCCCGCCTTATCGAAGAGCTCGACCCACTGGGCCTCGCCCAGGAAGTGCATCGGCGTGGAGATGTCCGCCTGCCACCGCGCCGACACGGGGTTCTCGCGGTAGAAGTCGATCACGAGGTGGAAGTCGCCCCCCCGTCGCAGCAGCCGCCAGATGGCCTTGAGCGCCACGAGCGGGTCGTCCGCGTAGTAGAGCGCCTCCATCGAGAACGCGTGGTCGAACGACGCTTCGGGGAACGGCACGTCCTCGATCTTCGCGTGCAGGAACTTGATCGGGTACTTGCCGGCCGAGATGCGGCGGGCCTCCTTCACGAACTCCTCGGAGGCGTCGACGCCGACGCACAGCCCGATCGTCGGGACGCGCTCGGCCATGTACCGGACGGCCCATCCGTTGCCGGTCCCGAGGTCGATGAACGCCCCGTCGTAGCGCACCGGGATGCGGTCGAGCACCTTCTTGCCCGCGTGCGCGTGGGCGTCCTCCATCTTGGGGCCCGCGCCCTTGCGCGCCCACTCGTCGAATTCCCCGGCAGCCTTGGACTCCATCGGCCCGACCTCATTGCCCCATGGCCGGATTGTCCGGCGGTTGCGTCGCGATCTGTCGGGCGAGTTCCTGCGGGTCCGAGGTCGGCAGGCCGCAGGTCTGGCCACGGCAGACGCATGCGGCCGGCCAGTTCTTTGTGGGGTACCCCAAGACGAATTGCCGGACCTGCGCTGGCGTCCCTTCGGGCAGCGCAGTTGCGCTGTCCACGAGGAAGACTGTCTTGTGCGGTGGGAACGCCCTGACGGCCGCCTCGAAGAGCGCCCGCGACGTCGCGTCGTCCCCGGCGGCGACGACCGTAACGAACGGCGGCGACTCGATGTGGTAGCGCGTCGCCAGCGCGAGCGTCGCGGTGAAGAGCCCGTGGCGCGGCGCGGCCTTCGAGAACGCCGCGAGCACGCGGGCTGCGGCCTCCCGGTACACCCCGCCGCCCTCGATCGCCTCGAGTCGGTCAAACAGGAGCGTCGCTATCGCGTTGCCCGATGGCGTGGGCGTGTCCTGGATCGGTTTGACCTTCGACCCGAGCGGTTTGGCCACTGCCTTCTTCGCCTCTGTCCGGGCGAGGTCCAAGAGCCCGCCGTCGTCGTCCTGGAAGTCCCGCAGCAGGATATCCCCAAGCGCCTTGGCGGACTCGAGGTACCGCGCCTCCTGGGTCACCCCGTGGAGGTCGAGCAGGGCCAGCGCGAAGAACGCCTGGTCGTCGAGCAGCCCCCAAACGCGCGCGCCCGTCCCCTCCTGCCACTGGTGCGCCATCCCGCGCTTGGCGTCGTAGCACTCCTGCAGGAGGAAGTCGGCCGTCTTTCTGGCAAACTTGAGGCACGCCGCCTCGCCAAGCGCCCGCCACGCGTCTACGTATGCGGAGACCGCCAGCCCGTTCCACGACGTGTACACGGTCCTGTCCACAAAGGGCGTGGTCCGCGCCTCGCGCGCCGCGAGCATCTTGCGCTTCCCCTCCGCGACCTGCGCCTGGACCTCCTCCGGCTGCTTCCGGAACCGCCGCGCGAGGTCGTCCACCGTCTCGGCAACGAAGAGGACGTTCTTCGCCGCGTTGTGGTGCATCTCGCCTTCGGGGGTTACGTCGAAGTGCGCGGCCATCAGGTCGTACAAGTCCTTGTCGTCGCCGATCGCCTCCCGCAACTCCTGGTTGGTCCAAGTCCAGAAGTCACCGTCATCCCCCAGCCCCACATCCGCGTCCTGGGAACCGTAGAACCCGCCGCGCTCGCGGTCGCTGAGCACCCGGTCCATGTACGAGACCGTTGCTCGCGCCACCTCTGCGAAGTACTCCGTACCTAGCACCTGGTAGGCCTGGCAGTAGTTACGCAGCAGCTGCGCGTTGTCGTAGAGCATCTTCTCGAAGTGCGGGACGATCCACCGCTCGTCCGTGGAGTACCGGTGGAAGCCGCCGCCCAGTTGGTCGGCGACACCCCCTTGCGCCATCCTTGTGAGTGTGATGTCCACGACGGTGGTCAGTGGCTCGTCGCCCGTCTGCGCGACCTCCGCGAGCGCTAGCTCCACGGCACTCGAGTGCGGGAACTTCGGGGCCTCCCCGAACCCACCGTGCCGGAAGTCAAAATTCATCAGGATGGAGTCGACCGCACGCTTGACGAGGTTCCACGAGACCGCGCCCTTGGCCGGTTCGCTCTCGCGCGAGCGCTCGATCGCAGCCTGGATCTCGCGTGCTTGGTCGTGCATCTTCGTCCGGTTGCGCTTGTACGCGTCGGCGACCGTCTTGAGTACGCGCGGAAACCCGGGGCGACCGTAGAGGTCCTTGGGCGGGAAGTAAGTGCCTCCCGAGAAGACCTCGCCGTCGGGCGTCAGGAACGCGGTGAGCGGCCACCCGCCGCCGCCCGTGAGCGCCGCGATCGCGGGCTGGTAGCGCGCGTCCACGTCCGGCCGCTCGTCGCGGTCAACCTTCACGGGCACGAAGTGCTCGTTGATCAGCGCTGCCGTGGACGCGTCTTCGTAGGACTCACCGTCCATCACATGGCACCAGTGGCACCACACGGCGCCGATGTCGAGCAGGACCGGCTTGTCCTGCTCCTTCGCCTTGGCGAACGCCTCGGGCCCCCACGGGTGCCAGTCGACGGGCTGGTGGGCGGCCGAGCGTAAGTAGGCGGAGGCCTCGGATGTGAGGCGGTTGCCGCCTCCCGAGTCCCGGGGGTTAGTTGAGGTCATCGACGCGTTCCTGGGGGCGTCCCCGACCGCGGGGGCGTCCTAAAGCGTTTCCGTCGCATCGTCCAACTGGCCGGGAGCCGTCACGATGCCGCGTCTCGCTCGAGCCGTCCCCGCAGCGTCGGGGAGATCAGCTTCTTCACGCGCTTGCTGTAGTCGAACATCACGATCACCGTCTCGCCGTCGGCCACGATCTCTCTCTTCGCGCCCCCCCAAATCTCGTAGTACAGCGTGAAGCTCGTCGCCCCGACCCGGGTGGGCCTGACCTTCACGTCGAGCGGGTCGCCATAGGCAACAGCCTTCCGGAAATTCAGGGACGCGCTCGCGACGATCCAGTCCACCTTTTCGAGGCGCTCAGTTCTGGTGAGCTTGTACAGGTACTCGGTGCGCGCGGCCTCGATGTACGTGAAGTACACCGCGTTGTTCACGTGGCCCATGCCGTCGACGTCGCGCCAACGGACTTGCATGGGCATCGAGAAGGGAAATGCGGCCACGCGTCGGCGAACGCACGCGGCTCTCTTGAGGATTTGGGGGCGAGAAACGGTTATCTGTCGCGTGTCAATGCCCCGGGTGATGCTTCCTCGTGAGGTCGAGGTCAGCGGCGAAAAGCGCCTGACGCTGCGCAAGGGGCGGGTAGCGGACGCCGTGGCCCTGCTTGCCTACGTGAACGCGGTGGCGGCCGAAGGCCAGTACTTCCTGGTCGACCGATTGGAAAACACGATGCAAGAGGAGCACAAGTGGATCCGCGCGCACAACGGCGGGCCCGGCGGGCTCCTCATTGTCGTTGTCGACGGCGAGCGGGTCGTGGGCAGCCTCTCCGTGACTCGCATCAAGTACTCCAAGGGCGAACACCGCGCCTACGTGGGTCTCGGGATGCTGCCGGAGTACCGCGGCAAGGGCGTCGGGCGGGCAATGCTCGAGGAGGCGCAAGGCTGGGCGAGGAGCCAGGGGGTCCGCAAGCTCTCCCTCGAGGTTATCGCATCCAACAAGCGCGCCGTCGCGCTCTACCGGTCGTTCGGTTTTGTCGAGGACGGCGTCAACCGGCGCCACTTCAAGATCAAGGGCCGGTACGTGGACAACATCCACATGGCGCTGTGGCCCTAGCGCTGGCCGCGGCGCCGGCCCCAGAACACGAAGCGCGAGCGGCGCGTGTGGATGCCACGGGGGAACCTGTGCGACCGGCCCAACGTGATCCCTCACTGGATGTAGGGGGTCGATTCGCGGTCCAGGCCCTTGACAATCTCGAACGGCGCGTCTGACGGCTGCCAAACGACATGGGGCCACGCTAGGTTGCCGAGGTAGTCCATGGGGCGCGCGGCCATCTTGGCGGCGGGGTGGTCGGAGCCGATGGCCTCCTGCGCCACGTGGTCCGTCACGCGACGGACCTCGCCCTCGTCCAGGACCCCGAGCGCGTGGAGGTACTCGTGGAGGAGGAGCCCGTAGAGCCAGGGGACATAGAGTTCGGGCTGGGTCTCCTCGATCCGCCGGAGCGGCGTCTGGTTGACGACGATGGCGTTCGAGGCCACAACGAAGTAGCCGCCCAGAAACCCGCCAGGCATGTTGCCTATCTCGGCGGTGGCCACCATGAGCCCCGCGCGCTCGCGGCCGAGCACCCGCCGGACAGAGTCCTTCACGACGCCAAAGACATCCGGGATGGTACGCGCCCTGGCCAGGCGGTCCACGAGGTCTGGGTGCACCACACCCAATTCAGCAGCGCCCCGGCTTAAGACGACTCGGTTCGACCCGGCCAGCCGCGCGGTACTTCCGAGGGATTAAGAGGGCGACCACCCCTGCCCCGCAGCGGGGTGAGTGGGTGGCTTTTTCCAACATCTACGCCGGGATGAAATTCGACAAGTCGAAGATCGTCAAGATGAAGCTCTTCGAGACGGACCACCTGCAGTTCGGGACCCTCCTTTTGGAGCCCGGGCAGGCGCAGGCGGCCCACACCCACGAGTCGTCCGACAAGGTGCTGTTCGTCATCGAGGGTGTCGCGACCGTCTCGGTCGAAGGCGAGTCGATGGAGCTTGGTCCCGGCGCGTGCGCGCTTGCTAGAGCGGGCGAGTCGCACGAGCTTGCCAACCGCGGGCGCGACCGGTGCGTCATGATGGTGGTCAGCGCGCCGCCTAAGCCGAAGGCGTGAGCGCGCGCTCGTAGACGCGGGCGTGCTTGCCCCACTGCGAGTAAGCGAACCCAGCGCGGATGTACGGCTCGGTCGCTGCGGGTCTGTCGGGCAGGGAGAGCATCGCCCAGTCAACGCGGCGCTCGCGCAAGAAGTCGAGCACGCGGGCGGCGCCGTCGGTCGTCGAGGCAAACGGCTGGGCGACCATCCCGCGCCCCTGCGGGCTCGGCCGCTCGCGCCCGAAGAGTGGGCCCGCCAGCCGGCTCTGGAAGAGCCACCCCTCGCGCTCCGCAAGGGCCAGGTACTCTTCCGTCGGGTGCCCCCAGTCCGGCGTGATGTACATGAGGCCGCGCTGCGCGGCAAAGACCGGCGACAAGCGCACGTGCAGGCGCACGTCAGCCGCCGTGGCCGCGACAAAGCTCGAGGGCGCCTTCGCCCTACGGTTGGCCGGGGACTTCGGCTCCCACTCGAGCATCGAGACCTCTGCGGCCACATGGAAGCCACTCTTCTCGGCCGACCGGATCGAAGCCGCGTTCGAGGTGGGGATCAGCAGGCGCCCGACCGTGGCGTCGCGGTACGCGGGCAACTGCCGGGCCCGGTCGTTGAGGTGGCCGATGAGCCCCCTGCCGCGGTAGTCGGGGTGAATCCGCGCGGCCGAGAACCACACCGCCCCGTCGTGAAGGCGCGAGATCCGGTCGATGCCGACGAGCCGCGGGCCGTCAAACGCGAGCAACACCGTCCCCGAAGCCATCAACCGGTCGAGGTGGTCGGGCACGTAGTCGTCCGAGTCGATCTGGTAGCATAGCGCAATGATGGCATCGCGGTCGCCCTCCGTCGCCGGTCGGACCTCCATGAGGGGCGGCACGTCGCCCTTGGATATCCGGCTGACGGCCGCAGGCCAGACGTGCGCCCGTCTCAATGCTTAAGTACGCGCCTTGGTGATGGCCGCAGCGCCAGGGCGCGCAGCCACGCCTTTTGCCCCGGCCCCCCCACACGCTAGGTGACGCCACGTGATGAAAGTCAAACTCATCAGCCACACCCCCGACCCCGAGGCGGTCTGCGCGCGGGCGGCCAAGGGCGACACGGACATCCGTCCCTCGCACAGGATCACCGACTTTGACGACGGCGGCTGGGAGGGAATTCTACGGTTCTGCATCAAGCACGGACACCACGGGGTCCTCGAGCACGCCAACTTCACGTTCTCGGTCGAGGGTGTGTCGCGCGCCTGCTCGCACCAACTCGTGCGCCACCGCCTCGCGACATTCGACCAGCAGAGCCAGCGCTATGTCGACTTCACGGCACCGCTCGACCCCACGCACAAGTCGTACGACGGGCCTTTCGCGTCCCTCATGCAGGCCTTCCGGGAGACCGGCGAACTGCCGGGCGATCCCGACCCGGTAAGGACCATCGAAGCGTACTTCGTCTTCCCGCCGACGATCCGGCGCAAGCCGGAGGCAGCCCGGGCGCTTGCCAAGACGTACGCCAGGGCCGTTGACGAGTACGCGGGGCTCGTCAAGACGGGCGTCCCACCGGAAGACGCGCGCTTTGTGTTCCCCAACGGGATGAAGACAAACCTGACGGCGACGCTCAACTACCGCGCGCTCTTTGACATCGCGAGCGAGCGGCTGTGCACGCGCGCCCAGTGGGAGATCCGCGTGCTGTTCTCACTGATGAAACGCGAGGTGCGGCAGGTCTCGCCGTTCCTCGGGGAGCGGCTCCAGCCGAAGTGCATCCACCTTGGCTACTGCAACGAGGCAAAGCGCGCGTGGGCAACGTGCCAGCTCATGCCGCACATGACGAGCGTGCTCGACGAGGGTGCGCCGGCCGGTCCACCGCCGAAACCGCCCGCGGCCCCGGCGGCCGTGCCTATGGCGACGCCTTCAACGTAGTGGGGCGCGCGCGCCGGCCTGGCCCGTCGCTCACGCTTGAGGACCCCGGACTGAACTACGGAGGCTAGGGCCCAGCGCGAAGCACGCGCGTACGAAACCTTCCTGGCAGCTTTGACCTACTCATTAAATACGCACTTTCGCTAGTTCTGTGCAGCACAAGGGGTTTGATCATGGTCTCTACCTCCGCTCCCTATCCCATGTCTTCGGTGGACGAGCGCGACCGCGACGTCCTGCGGGCCTTCTCGGACGACGCGGATGCGACCCTAGCGTTCCAAGGCATCCGCCGGTCCCTCAACCTCCACCCCGAGAAGCTCTCGCGCGCCCTGCGCCGGCTCGCGGGGGCGGGCGTCGTCCGGCGCACCAAGGACGGGTACCGGCTGACGGAGGCCGGCGTGGCCGTCGTCCCGCCCCCGGAGCGCCCTGCCGGCGAACGGCTGACAGTCATGGACACGATGATCGGGCCGTCGGCGTCCCCCGAGGGGATCGTCGAGCAGCTCAAGCTCAAGTGGTTCTCGAACCTCCGGTGGGTCGGGTTCACGCAGGCCGAGGGCGTGGTTGCGCTCCGCTGGATGACGGACGACGGCGCAAAGCGCCTCACCGCGACACTGGACGGCGGCCGGCTGCTCATTGACGTGGAGGGTGACCTGACCGTCGGGTTCGAGGACGCGCTTTCGGGGGCCCAGCTGATCTACAACCACATCCTGCGAGCCGCCGCGCGCTCGCAACTCGTCGACGGCAAGGAGCCCTGGTCGGCCGATACCGGTGCCCACACGTGAGGCCGGGTCAGATCCGCCACTGGCGGTCGCGAGCGACCGTGGCCTTGTAGGATTCCACTTCCTCCTCGAGGTGCCAGTCACTCCAACCGAGCGTCCCCTGGACTAGGCGCGCGAGTCCGGCCGCCGCTTCGGCCCCGCCGTCCGGGAGTTGCCACGCGAGGGGAACGCGCCGCACGAGCAGGTCTTCGAGTTTGACGACGTGTTCGCTCGAGGCAGCCCAGAGAATGGAAGCGCGCACGTACGGGAGCCCCTCCACGGCGCGTTTCCTCCCGGAGGACGGGGCCGCATCGAGGACGGTCTTCGCGCCCCAGCCATGTAGCCAGTAGAGGGCGTCGGCCTCCGCCTCCCCTACCTTGGCTGACGCCGCAATCGCGCGTGCGGCCTCTGTGGGTTGCACGGGGTTGCCCGTGCCACCGGGCAGCGCGCGCCGTCTTCCGGCGGGCGCACGCGCGGGGAGCCGTGCGCACGCGAGCGCTTCCGAGACGACCTCGCGCGCCATCCGCCGGTACGTCGTGAGTTTCCCGCCGACTACCGTCACGAGCCCGCGGTTGTCGACAAAGAGCGCGTGTTCGCGCGAGACCTTTCCAGGCTCGACGGGTTCGGTGCGGACGAGCGGGCGCACGCCGGCAAAGGCGCTCACCACGTCCGACTCTGCCAGGGACGCTGCCGGGAAGTAGGCGTTTGCCGCGTCGAGCAGGTAGCGGACGTCTGCGGCCTCCGGCCGGACGTCGTCCGGCGCGCCGGAATAGTCGGTGTCCGTGGTGCCAATGAGCGAGAGGCCCCCCCACGGGAGGACGAAGAACACGCGCCCGTCAGTCGGCCCGCGCAGGACGACCGCCCGGACGTGGCCGACTCGTCCCCGGGGGACCACGATATGGACGCCTTTGGTCAGGCGCAGCCGCGGCGGGGCTGACGCGTCCGCTAGTGCCGAGACCTCGTCCGACCACGGCCCGGCCGCATTGATGACGACTTTTGCGCGGACATCGACCTCCGCGCCCGTGAGGGCGTCGCGAACGCGCACGCCCGCCGTCCGTCCCTCCGCTAGGGTGATGTCGGTGACCTCTGCGTAATTGAGCGGCGCCGCCCCCAACCCCTCGGCGTCCAGGACGTTGAGCAGCGTGAGGCGCGCGTCGTCGGTCACGCAGTCGAAGAAGAGGCCGCCCCCGGTGAGTCCCTCGCGGCGCAGGGCGGGCTCGAGCGCGGCCATGCGGCGCGCGCTCACCGGGCGGTGGTTCCGCGTGTTCCGAAAGAGCGCAACCGCGTCATACACCCACATCCCGAACTCGAGTTCGAGCCGGGAAGGCCGCTGCCCGCGGTAGGCGGGGATGAGGAAGGAGCGCGGCCGCACGACGTGCGGAGCGATGCGCCGGAGCGCGCGGCGCTCCGCGCACGCGGCCCCCACGAGGCGGAACTCGCGGTTCTCGAGGTACCTGAGTCCCCCGTGGACCATCTTCGAGGAGCGTGAGGAGGTACCCTGCGCATAATCGCCCCGCTCCACCAGGGCGACCTTTAGGCCCCGCAGGACCGCGTCGCGGGCACAGCCGGCACCCACGATCCCGCCGCCGACGACGAGGACATCGAATTCGCGTTCGGCCAGCCGGCCGAAGGCCGCGCTGCGCCGCCCCGCGGCGCCGGCTGCATTCCCCCGTCCGGCGCCCAGGGCGCTCACCTCCTCGTAACGCGGTACGGAGGGGTCAAT
>CBEUCC010000035.1:0-21688 GCA_965541515.1 uncultured Thermoplasmata archaeon | reverse complement strand
TCATGTCATCGTTGAAGCCGAACACCAGATAGCCGCCGCCGAAGTTGGCAAGCGACCAGCGCATCTTCGAGCCCGGACCTACGTGCGCCTGCCGGTTGATGAACACCCCCGATTCCATCGAGAGGTTGCAGAGCGCCCGGTAGTTGAGCTCCGCCTCGTGGCCGAGGGTGAGCTCGGATGCCACACCCACCACGGCCGGGCCGCTGGCGGCCGTTGCCCCCGGGGCGCCGTGCACCTCGTCGACCTCGGCGCTCGCGCCCGCGCCGACCTTCACGCACATTCGCCATAGCGCCGCGGACTTGTCCAAGGGCTGGGGGGCTTCAACCCTCACAGGGCCCTCGAGCGCAACCCCGTCCGGGACCTCGAGGAGTACGCCGTCCCGGTAGAGCGCGCGCGTGAGCTGGAAGAACTTGTCCGGGTGCTGTACGTCCGGGTCCGACAGGCGCTCGCGCGCCCACTCCGGGTCGGTGGCAAGCGCGCTGCGGATCGAGGAGAGACGGACGCCCGCCGAGGCGGCCGCCCGCGCAAGCCCGAGCCGGGTCACGGCACCGTCCCGGACCTCGACGAGCCCCGAGAAGCCCTTGGGGACTGCGGCCTGCTCCGGCGGCCCGGACGGTGCCCTTCCAAGCTCGACGAGGTCAACCGGCGCGCCGGCCGTGATCACGTGGCGGACAAACAGCGACGAGGTTTCCACTGGCGTGGCCACGAACGCCTTGAGCGCGGCGAGCCGGTCGTCCTCCACCCAGTCGGGCTGCCCGGCCGCCAGGGCCTGGGCTGCCTCGGCGCTGGCGAACGGGACTTTCAGGTCTGCCATGGGAGTTCCTCCGCGCGGTGGCCGCTCCGCCCCTAGCCAACCGGCCGCCTATCCGACCGCGCCTTCCATCTCCAGGCGGATTAGGCGGTTGAACTCGAGGGCGTATTCCATCGGCAGCTCCTTCGTGAACTGCTCCACAAACCCCAGGACGATGAGGTTCGCGGCCTCGCTCTCCTTGATGCCCCGGGACCGGAGGTAGAAGAGCATGTCGTCGGAAATCTTGCCGACGCTCGCCTCGTGGGTGATCGCCGCGTCCTCCTCGTCGATTTCGTTGTAGGGGTAGGTGTCCGATCGCGAGTTCTCGTCGAGCATGAGCGCGTCACACCGGACGGTCGACTTGACGCCCTTCGCGCCCTTGGCGACCCGGAGCAGGCCGCGGTAGGTCGAGCGCCCCGTCCCGCTGGAAACGGACTTCGACGTGATCGTTGAAGTCGTTCGCGGCGCCAGGTGGACCACCTTAGCGCCCGCGTCCTGGTGCTGGCCCTCGCCGGCGAAGGCCACCGACAGGATCTCGGCCTTGGCGCCCTCGCCCACGAGGTAGACGGACGGGTACTTCATCGTCAGGCGCGAGCCCGTGTTGGCGTCTAGCCACTCGACGGTCGCCCTCTTGTGCGCGTGCGCGCGCTTCGTGACGAGGTTGTAGATGTCCTTCGACCAGTTCTGGAGGGTCGTGTAACGCACCTTGGCACCCTCCATCGCGATGACCTCGACGACGGCGCTGTGCAGCGACTCCGTCGCGTAGACGGGGGCCGTGCAGCCCTCGATGTAGTGGACCTTCGAGCCCTTCTCCGCGATGATGAGCGTGCGCTCGAACTGCCCGACCGCCTCCGCGTTGATGCGGAAGTACGCCTGCAGGGGCTGCTCGACCTCGACGCCCTCCGGGATATAGACGAACGAGCCGCCCGACCAGACGGCGGAGTTGAGCGCCGCGAACTTGTTGTCCTCCGGCGGGATGATTGTCCCGAGGTGTTTCTTGAAGATCTCCGGGTACTTGCGCAGCGCCGTGTCGGTCCCCATGAAGATGACGCCCTTGTCCGTGAGCTCCTTGCGCACGCTGTGGTAGACGACCTCCGAGTCGTATTGCGTTCCAACACCCGCAAGGAACTTGCGCTCCGCCTCCGGGATCCCGAGCTTCTCGAACGTCTGCTTGATCTTGTCCGGGACCTCCTCCCATGTCCGGCCCTCCTTCTTGGAGGCCGAGGCGTAGTAGGTGATCTGGCCGAAGTCGATATTCCCGAGTTCGCCGCCCCAGGTGGGCATGGCACGTTTGACGAAGTGCCTGTGGGCCCGCAACCGGAAGTTGAGCATCCACTCGGGCTCCTTCTTGATCTTCGAGATCGCGCGGACGGTGGCCTCGGTCAGGCCCTTCGGGACCTTCACGAGGTACTCGACGTCGTCCTTGAACCCGTAGCGGGAGTAGTCCTCCGATGGGAGGTCACGCGCGGGGGTCGCCATCCTAGACCAGCTCCGGCTGCGACCCTTCCTCGGGCTTCACCTTGAGCCACTCGTAGCCCTTCTCCTCGAGCTTTGCCGCGAGCTCCCCGCCGCCGCTCATCGCCACCTTACCGTCCACGAGCACGTGGACGAAGTCCGGCTTCACGTAGTTGAGCAGGCGCTGGTAGTGGGTGACGAGCAGGACGCCCATCTGGGACCCCGCGATCGCGTTGATCGCGGCCCCCACGGTCCGGAGCGCGTCGATGTCCAGCCCGGAGTCGGTTTCGTCGAGGATCGCGATCCGCGGCGCGAGCACCGCCATCTGGAGGAGCTCCGCGCGCTTCTTCTCGCCCCCCGAGAAGCCCTCGTTCAGCGACCGGGCGAGGAAGGAGGTGTCCACGCCGACGAGCTTGAGCTTCTCCTTGAGGTGCTTGTGGAACTGGGAGACGTCCATCGGGTTTTCCGGGTGCACCGCCTGGTAGGCCGCCCGCAGGAACGTGGCCATCCCGACGCCGGGCACTTCGACGGGGTACTGGAAGCCGAGGAAGATCCCATTCCGGGCGCGCTTGTCTGGCGACAGGGCCAGGATCGACTCGCCGTCGACCAGGATGTCTCCGGAGGTCGCCACGTACCCGGGGTGGCCGGCGATCAGGTAGCTGAGCGTCGACTTGCCGGAGCCGTTGGGCCCCATGAGCGCGTGGATCTCGCCGGGCTTGACGGTGAGCGATACTCCTTTCAGGATCTCCTTGCCGTCAATCCCGGCGTGGAGATCGCGGATTTCTAGGGTTCCGGTCAAGCGGGGCGTGCTCCGACCCATACCGTCGGGCGTCCGTGGGGACGCCCACTGGTCTGGGTAGTCGGGACAACCGTAGGTGGTTTATAGGCTTTTTTGTCAACATAGTACACAAACACCTTCATATATAAGGGGCCAGTGTTGCTGGCAGCAGCTAGCGGGTAGGGGAGGAGACGGGATGCCAGGGGACCGCGGGAGCCTTGCCTTGCTGGGGGAGACGCGCGCCAAGATTGTCGATTTGCTCCTCGATGGGGCCCAGACGACCCACCAACTGGGCGCCACCATCAAGATCCACCACACTGCCGTGCGCGCGCACCTCGAGGGGCTCGAGCGCAACGGTCTCGTCGTCGCGGAGTTCCGCCACGAGGGGGTCGGGCGCCCGAAGAAGTACTACGCGCTTACGAACGACGGCCGCGAACTGCTCCCCCGCCGTTACCAGTTGATGTTGGGACTCATGCTCGAGAACCTCCTCAAAACCCATGGGCGCGGCGAGGTCGAGCGGCTCATGGGGGCGCTGGCGCGGGACCTCGCCTCGCGGCTCCAGACGCCCGACCCGGCCCTGCCGATCGAGGAGCGCGTGCGCAAGTCGGTCGAGGCCCTCAACGACCTGGGCTTCCGGGCGTCGGTTCACGAGGAGGACGGCCGCCTCGCGATCGTGCGGTCCTCCTGCGTGTTCCAGCGGACGGCCGCGGACCACCACGACCTCGTCTGCCGCGTGTTCGACCAGGAGCTCCTGCGTGCGTCCGTGGCCGGGGAAGCGGACATCAAAATGGTCCAAAGCCAGGCGGTGGGCGACTGCGTGTGCGAGCACGTCGTGGACATCGACGCCGGCAAGGGTCGCACCCGCGTGGCCGGCACCGAATGAAGAGCAAGGGAAACGGAGGGGATGAGAACATGGAGGACAGCGCGAAGCCAGAGGACACGAGCACCGCAAGCGGGCCGGCCGACGCACCGGCCGGCGCACCGGCCGGCGGCACGCAGGGCGCGGGCGCGCCGACCCGTGGGGCGATCGTCGAGAAGCTGCGGACGGTCTTCGACCCGGAGATCGCCGTGAACATCTACGACCTCGGGCTCATCTACGAGTTGAAGATCGATGGCCAGGAGATCTTCGTGAAGGCGACGTTGACCTCGCCCGCGTGCCCCGTGAGCGACTACATCATCGCGCAGATCGACGAACGCATCCGCGAGGTTCCCGGCGTGGCGAAGGTCGAAGTCGAGTTGACCTTCGAGCCCCCATGGGACCCGACGAAGGTTACCGAGGAGGGGCGCGAGCAGCTGCTGTACCTCGGAATCAAGGTGTAGGGGAGGCGCGCGCCGCGCGCCAGCGCGAAAGTGTTATAGCCTCGATCCAGTTTCTTCCGTTTGCCGGGCTGTGTGCCCGGCGATGTTTCAAGCGCATAGCGGTGGGCGCGGGCGAGATGCGCCGCGCCCCCCTTTTCTTTCACCTCTAGGCGAGCGCGCGTTGGCGTCACGCGGTCGTGCTCGCGGGCGCCGGCGTGCTCTGGCCCGCTCGGGCGCCCGCACCTTTCGCGAGCTTGCGCGCGACATACGCCTTCTGAAACCCGGCGTGCTCGTAGAACTTCTCGGCGCGCGACCCGGTCGCGACTTGCAGGGTGAGCAGGTCGATCCCGCGCTCGAAGGCCTCGTCCTGGCACACCTTGAGGATCGAGCGTCCGATGCCCATCCCCTCGAAGCCCTTCGAGGTCGCCATTCCGTAAATGCCGGCGGTCCCGGCATAGAAAACCATGAAAGCGGTCGCCACACCCGCTCCGTTGAGCGACGCGTAGTACATCCGGTAGTGGTTCTCCCCGCGCGCGATCCCGTCGAGCGCCGCGCGCCTGAGCGACTTGCCCCAGTCGTAGGGCCACCCGAAGCGCTGGAGCCCGATCTGGATGCACTCGTCAACCGTCACCTCGTCCGCGCGCTCGATCTCGAGCCCGTCCTGGTTCTTGGTCTCGAAGACGAGGGGCTTGTCGGACCACATCACGGTGCGGTCGGGGTCAGGCGCGTAGCCCAGGCCCTTGGCGCGCTCCTCGAAGTCAAGCGGGCGGTCGTAGGGGCCGGTTAGCCACGCGGGCCAACGCTTGTTCTGGCGGAAGACCTCCTCGACGGCCTGGAGGTTGCTCTGGCACTCGTCTTCGGTCGTGTCTATGTCGACGGCGAAATTCCAGGAATTCGAGGGCAGCGCCGGGTGGATGAGGACGGTCGCGGCGCCCACGTCCCGGCGGGTCGCACCGGTAATCAGCGTAGCCTCGAGCCGGTTGAGCATCAAACGTCGGGCAACGTGCGATTCCACCCAGGACACCTCCGGTTGCCATTGCCCCGCGGCTAAAAGAGGCTTGCCCGCACGGCGCGCACTAGCGAGGAAACCAACGCGGCGCGCGCGGTGCGCGCGCGTCCGCGGGCAGGCGCGCCAGCCCCGGGAACCTTTTTAAAGGGGATCGCGCTTGGACGGCCCCCGCCCCGGCGGCCAGGCGTTCCTATGGTAACAATACCGCGCAAGGTCAAGCGCTACTGCCCCCACTGCAAGCAGCACCGCATGCATGAGGTGGAACGCGTAAAGAAGCGCAAGGCCTCCGAGCTTTCCGCCGGGCAACGGCGATTCCGGCGGGTGACGGCTGGGTACCGTGGTTTTCCACGACCGAAACCCGAGGGGCGAGAGAAGCCGACGAAGCGACAGTCGCTTCGCTACCGGTGCGCGAAATGCAAGAAGGCCCACCAGCCCGCGAGCCAGCGGGCCAAGGTGCTGGAAATCAAGGAGTAGGCGGGGGGCATCCATGGACGCAAAGGAGGGCCGCGCGCGGCCCGGCTTCGTGAAGGTCAAGTGCCCCGACTGCCAGAACGAGCAGCCCGTCTTCTCCAAGACGAACATCGCCCCCTCGTGCTCGATCTGCGGCGCGACGCTCGCGACCCCCACCGGCGGAAAGGCCGGGCTGCGCGGCGAGGTCGTGGGGGAGTTGGATTAAGTGGTCCGCCTCACCGAGTTCCCGGAAGAGGGAGAACTCGTTGTCGGGACCGTCCGCGAGGTCAAGCCCTTCGGGGCCTTCGCTGCGCTCGACGAGTTCCCGGGCAAGGAAGGGTTCGTCCACATCGCAGAGGTTGCCTCGGGGTGGGTCAAGTACATCCGCGACCACGTGCGCGAAGGGCAGAAGGTCGTCTGCAAGGTCACGAAGGTGGACCCCGGCAAGGGGCACATCGACCTCTCCGTCAAGCAGGTCAACGAGCACCAGCGGCGCGATAAGATCCAGGCCTGGAAGAACGAGCAGCGGGCCGACAAGCTGCTCGGGATCGTTGCCAACCGCGCGGGGATGTCCTTCGAGGAGGCCGTGAAGTCGTTCGTCGGGGACCTCGTCGCAGCCTACGGTTCGCTCTACGGCGCGTTCGAGGAGGCCGCCGCCCACGGCGCGGGGCTCGCGGAGGAGGGCTTCAAGGGCGCATGGGTCGAGCCGTTCCTGCAGATCGCGAGCGAGAACATCGTGCTGCCGACGGTGACGATCTCGGGAGCGCTTGAGATCAGCACGGTCGACCCGGAGGGCATCGAGCAGATCCGCAAGGCGCTCCAGGCGGCGGAGGTGACCGGCGGCGGGGCCGTCACCATCCGGTACCTCGCGGCGCCGCGCTACCGCGTCGAGGTGAAGGCGGGCGACTACAAGACGGCCGAGGCCGTCCTGAAGGACTGCGTGGACACCGCGGTCGATTCCATCCACAAGGCCGGTGGGCAGGCCTCCTTCTCGCGCGACGAGTAGGGGTGGGTGCGGTGGGCACGATCCGCCAGTGCACGGCGTGCACGAACTTCACGCTCGAGCCGACGTGCCCCGCGTGCGGCGCGCCCTCGCGCGACCCCACACCCCCGAAGTACTCGCCCGAGGACCGGTGGGGCCACCTGCGCCGGCGCGCGAAACTGGAGCATGAGGAGCGCGAGCGCACCAAACGCTGACGCGCGCGGCGGCCGCGAGGTAGTCAATAAATACCGACAAGCGGGGTCGCGAGCCTGGCGGTGCACCCGCGTGGTTCGCGACATCCAATTCAAGGACATCACGATCGTCTACGACGAGGAGAACCTCCACCTGGAGGCCCCAATCATGTTAGAGGGGCTCCCGGGCGTCGGGAACGTGGGGAAGCTTGCCGCCGAGCACCTCATTGAGCAAGTGGGCGCCAAGAAGTTCGCCACGGTCTACTCGAAGTACTTTCCGCCGCAGGTCCTGGTCGAGGAGGACGGCGTCTCGCGGCTCGTCTGCAACGAGATCTACTACCACCGCAAACGCCCCGAGGACAAACACGACCTCATCATCCTCGTGGGGGACTACCAGGGCCTCACGCCCGAGGGGCAGTTCATGCTCTCGGCGGCGATGATCGAGGTGGCCAAGGCCAACAATGTCTCGGAGGTCTACACGCTCGGCGGGTTCGGCATCGGCCACATGGTGGAAGAGCCGCGGGTGCTCGGGGCCGCCTCGGACGCCAAGACGATCGAGCGGCTCAAAGGCCTTGGCGTCACGTTCAATCGAGGCGAGCCCGGCTCGGGGATCGTGGGCGCCTCGGGCCTGCTGCTCGCGTTCGCGCAACTGTGCGAGATGCCCTCCGCATGCCTGATGGGCGAGACGAGCGGCTATTTCGTCGACCCGGCCTCGGCCCGCGCCCTGCTGAAGAAGCTCCAGGAGATCCTCGGCGTAACCATCGACCTCTCGAAGCTCGACGAGAAGGCCTCGCAGATCGACAAGATCACCTCGAAACTCAAGGAACTCGAGAAGGTCGAGGAGCGCACGGCCACCGACGACCTGCGGTACATCGGTTGAACGCGCGGTGCGGCCCAGGGGGCCCGGACCGAGACAAACGTTCATGAACCGCCCCCTCTTTGCCCGGCCCCTCCCCCTATGTCCGAGAACCCCGTCCACTACTTCATGGTGGGAACTGCCGGGAGCGGCAAGACCCAGCTTGCGCGCGCCTACCGCCGGTGGCTTGAGGAGCGCGGGCTCGACTCGATCCTCGTCAACCTCGACCCGGGCGCCGGCCAGCTCCCCTACGCGCCGGAAGTGGACATCCGCGACTGGGTCTCCCTGGAACAGGTCATGGACGAGTATGGCCTTGGCCCCAACGGGGCGCAGGTCGCGGCGGCCGACCTGATGGCCGTCAAGCTCCCCGAGGTGCAGGAGATCCTCGAGGAGTTCCACCCCGACGTCTTCCTCTTCGACACACCTGGGCAGTTGGAGCTCTTCGTCTTCCGCCACGCGTCGAAGCGGATCGTCGAGCGGCTCGGGGGGGAACAGCCGCTCATCGCCTTCCTCTTCGACCCCATCCTTTCGTCGTCGCCCGTCGGCTTCGTTTCGTTGATGCTTCTTTGCGCCGCCACCCAGTTCCGCTTCCAGGCCCCGATGGTGAATGTACTCAGCAAGGCGGACCTGCTCGAGGAGGCCGACCGTGCGCGGATCGAATCCTGGACGCAGGGCACCGACGCGCTTCGCGCAGCGCTCGACGCCGAGGCCACGGGCGCGCAGCACGTGCTCGCAGGCGAATTGGTGCGGGCGTTCGAGGGTGTAGACGTGTACCGCCACTTGATCACCGCGTCGGCGACGGAGGCGGAGGGGATCGAGGACCTCTACGCGGCCGCCCAACTCGTGTATGGGGGAGGCGACGACCTACGCCCCGACTGAGTGTGGCCGCGCACGATGAGGGAATGATACCCGCTCTTTATCGCCTCGGGACGACCCCGTAGAAGGGAGGTAACCCGGTGGCGCTGGAGCTTAATCCCGACCTCCTGGCGGCGGTCGCGGGGTTCGCGATCCTGGCCGTCACCGTCGCCTACGCGCTGCGCCACATGAAGGATTTGCCGCAGCTGGCGGCCTATGTTGAGCTCATCCGCCCCTTCACGCTCTTGCCCCCGCTCATCGCGGGCACGGCCTTTGGCGTGATGGGGGCTTCGTCGACCGGCTGGGCAAACTGGGACCTCTCGACGCTCGTCCTTGGCGTTGGCGCGCTCGTGCTGGTCAACGCCGGCTCGAACACACTGAACTCGGTGTACGATGTGGACATCGACCGCATCAACAAGCCGTACCGGCCGATCCCCCGCGGGGCGGTCAACCCCCAAGAGGCCCTCACCCTGGCGTGGCTGCTCTACATCTTCACGGTGTGGCGCGCCACAGCGACCAACCAGGCCTTCGCCGCGTTCCTCGTCGCCATCATGTTCCTGACGATCGCGTACTCGGCCCCGCCGTTCCGGCTCAAGAAGCGGTTCATCGTGAACAACGTGTCCATCGCCCTTGCACGCGGGCTCTTCGGCGTGCTGGCCGCCTGGTCCATCTTCGGGGACCCGCTCGACCCCGTCCCGTGGTCGGTCGGAGCGGTCTTCTTCGTGTTCCTTGTCGGCGCCGCTACGACGAAGGATTTCACGGACATCAAGGGCGACGCCGCGTACGACATCAAGACGCTGCCCGTCGTGCTTGGCGTCCAGCGGGCGGCGCGCGTCTCGGCGGCGTTCTTCATCATTCCCCTCGCGATCATTCCGATATCCGTGCAGTTCGACCTGTTATACCCGAACGCCAACTTCCTAGTGCTCTTAGGGTTCCTGGGCGCGAACGCGTTCCGCCATACGCACGACTGGGCCAGCTCCCGCGACCCGGTCCTGGAGAACGGGCCGATGTGGCGCCAGATGTACATCCTCATGATGGCGCTCGCGCTGGGCTTTTCGGCCACGTACCTGTTGCCGTAGCGCACTTCGACACGCTAGGCTGGCGAGCCGCAAACCTACATATACCGCATGGGTCTGACCGCGCGCGTGTACCCCGTCCCCCTAGAGAACCTCTTGGCGGTCGGGGGGGCCTGCGTCGCCATCGCTGGGATTTCCTACCGGCGCAAACTGCTCGACCGGCCCGGGATCGTCGCGGCGGTTGCCACCGGGCTCGTCATCGGCATCCTCGGGGACCCGGCCTGGCTCTTCGTGTTGCTCGTCTACCTCGTGTCGAGTTTCGCCGCGACGCGGTACCGGTTCCAGAGGAAGCTCGAGCTGGGTGTGGCGGAGGGGCGCCGCGGCGAGCGTACATGGCACAATGTGGTCGCCAACGGCCTGCCGCCCTCGGCCATTGCGGTGGTCTGGGGCCTTGCTCCTGACCTGATCCCGCCAGGCGGGTCGGGGCTGCTGTTCCTCACGGCCATCGCTGTGGCCGCCGCCGACACAATCGCATCCGAGATCGGGGTGCTCGCGCCCGACGCCTTTCTCATTACGAAGCCGCTGAAGCCTGTCCCGCCCGGGACGGACGGGGGCGTCTCGTTGCTCGGGACGAGCGCCGCGCTCTTGGCCTCGACGTACGTGGCGGTCGTGGGCTACCTCATCTTCACGGTGTTAGCGCCTTCGACCTTGCCGGCCAACCCGCTCCTGCTGATCATCCCGGTCTCGCTCGGCTTCCTCGGTTGCCAACTCGACTCGGTAATGGGAGCGACCCTCGAGCGGACGGGACACATCGGCAAGGGCGGGGTCAACTTCGTATCGATCTCGACGGCCACCGCCGTGGGGTGGCTGGCGCTGCTGGCGATCCCGTAGGGGCCTGCGCGGTCACTCGGCCCGCCGGCGGCGCCGCGCGAGCAGGGCCGCGGCAAGCGCGGCCCCGGCAAGACCCGCGAGTGCCGCCGGGCCCTCGAACCCGGGCCCGCCTTCGACCTTGCCTTCGACCGTGATGGTCAGCGTTTGGTTCACCGACGCCCCGTGGACGTCCGTCACCTGCATCCGGATCTCGACGACCCGAGGGGCCGTGCCCTCGTTCGTCAGCGACCCCGTCACCGTCTTGCCTTCCCCCATGAGCGTCCCGTCGGCGTACCAGGTGTAGGCCAACGTCGCGGTATCGTCCTTGTCGATGTCCACGGCGTTGCCGGCGAAGGTGATGGCCTCACCGATTCCGAATGTCGTCCCGGCGATGGGGTTGAGTACCTCCGCCCCGGACGGCGCGTCGTTCACGTTCTCGATGACGACGGTTACCCGCATGGTGGCGACACCCCCATGGCTGTCGCGCGCGGTGATGGTCACTTCGAACACCTTGTCCGCCCCGCCGATGTCCACGTTGGTCGGCGTGAAGTCGATCGACCCTGTGGTCGAGTCGACGGGGAAAAGCGGAGAGTCGGACGAGAAGGTGACATCGTCGCCGTCGGGGTCAACGGAACCGAAGATGTACGAGAACGGCTCGTCCTGGGTGAGCGTGAGCGAGGCGACGGGCGTCAGCTCGGGGGGGTCGTTCACGTTTGTGATGTCGATGATGATCATCAGGACGTCCCCGAGCACCGGCACGAGGCTGTCGTTCACATAGACGAGGACCTGGATCTGGCCGACCATTGCGTCCGCCTGGTCGGGGACGAACGACAGGTCGGCCGAGAGCCCGTCCGGGTTGAGCGAAACGAGGACCTTGCCCGGCATGTTCGTCTCGAAAGAAAGCGCGTCGCCGTGGCCGGCTGCTACGTCCAGGTCGGCCGCCCGCACGGTGAGTACGAAGTCCCTCCCCTGGATGGCCCCGTCAAGCCCCAGGAAGGAGAACGTCTTCGAGGTAAGTGCGTAGACGCCGGTCGTCGTGCCCACATGGGTGAACACCGGCGGGTCGTTCCGGTTTGCGACCGTGATCGTCACGGTGACGTTGTCCCGGAATACGCCGGCTGGCCCGTCTCCTACGGAGAACCGCACGGTGAGGGGGCCCACTTGCGCGCTCGTCGGTGTGAAGGAGGCGATCGCCTCTGTGGGGTCCGACGGGTTCGCGTCAAAAGAGATGAACGGCTGGTCTGAAGAGTAGTAGAAGGCCTGCGCGACGCCGATCACGAAGTCCGGGTCCTCGATCTTGAGGACGAGGGTAAACTCCGTCCCCTGCAACGCCTGGAATTCTAGGGGGCCCGCCGGGTCCTGCCCGCCCACATCGATGAACCGCGGCGGGTCGTTCACGTTTGTGATGTCGATGTTCAGCGTGATGCTGGCCGACGCTGCGGATGGGTCACGCACACTAAGGACGGTGGTGTGGTTGCCTACGTCGCCGTTGGTGGGGTTTAGCGTCAGCTGTCCAGTGGTCACATTCAACGACGCGTTTTGGAGCGCCGGGGTAAGCCACCAGGTCAGGCTGTCGCTGTCCTCGGGGTCGGCCGCGATTGCCGAGAGGACGAGCGTCTGGTCCTGGGCCACCGTGAACGAGAGCGAGGGGCCGGTTACAGTCTGGCCCCCGTACGTGAGGATCTGGGGCGCGTCATTGACCGCTTGCACGACGACCGAGAAGTAGTTCGAAGGGGTCACGTGGTCGTCTACGCCGGCGACTCGGTCCCATCCAAGGTCGTGCGCCGCGACGCGGAAGTTCATCGTCCCGCTCCACTCCGGCTGGTTCACGACAACCGAGAGCCAGGTCCCGTTGATGGACGCCTGGACGAAGGGAAACTGCGTGTAGATGACGGTGAACCAAAGGGCGCCACCGTCGATATCGTCGGTGAAGTAGGCGGACAGGTCGACGATGTTCACACCGCTCGACGGGGTGTCCTCCTGCATCGAGAGGCTGGGGATGTCTGCGGTCTTGACGGGCGAGTGGTCCTCTTGGATGGAGAGCCCCGTGATGTTGTACCGTACCCATCCTGGCACCGACGAGGTGACGCCCGTGCCCGCCCCGAACGCTTCGACACGGACGACCGCGTAGATCGGCGTGCCGTTGATGAGGCCCTGGATGGTGCCGCTGTTTCCGGGGGTGAGCGCTACCACCGGGAGCGCGCGCCAGAAGTTCGAGGGGTCGCGGTAGAGGAGGGAGAAGATCCCGACGGAGACGACGGTGTCCGCGTCGGCGTTGCCAAGCGTAGAGTTGTACCAGTCCGTGAAGCCCGTGCGCCCGGCCGACACCGACACGCCAAGCTGCACCTGCGCTTCGTCGCCGCGTTGGGGGTCCATCGCGAACTGGCTCGTGAGGTCATAGACATCGAAGAGGTCATGCGCCTGGTCGACCTCGCGGTCCGTGGGGAGCGCGGTCGGGCTGAACACCTGGGACCGCGTGAGGTTGTTGTTGTCGTCGGCCGGCGGGGTCGAGGAGAAGGCGATGTTCGTGATGCTGTAGTTGACCATGCAGCACCCGGTGCGCCGGAAGAGCGTTTGGATTCGCATGAGGTAGTCGGCGTCCTCGGGTGCGGTGAACGAGAAGCTCGAGGGTGCCCCGAGGCCCTGGGTACGGTTCATGTAGTCGTACCGGGCGACGTAGGGGGCGCCGTCGGGGTCAGCGTCCGGCCAAGTCCAGACAACCACCGTCACATGGTCCCACGAGTCCTTAGTAATGTCGAAGGAGATCGTGTCGGCAGAGGCAGGCGTGAAGCCGAGCTGGAAACGCCACCAGTCGATATCGGTCCGCCGGGGCGGACTCCCCTGGGCCGCGCCGTTGATGTTCTCGCCGATGAACTGCGTGTCCGTTGAGTTGATCCAACGCGCGTCGTTGGGGTCGTTGTTGTCCGTGTCGGCAAGCGGTGTGATCGCGAGCGGCTCGCGAGCGGGCGCGCGGGGCGAGAAGGCGGGCGGCTCGAGTAGCGGCTCCCGCGCGGCATTGATAGCGCCCGCCCCCGGGACCGGCGTGTCGGTAAGGCGCGCGATCGCCTGACGGGCCGTGAGGGGCTCGCCTGCGGGGTTCAGGACCACCTGTGCGGCGTCGGTCAGCGGGACCTCGGGAATCTCGGCGGGGGAGTCGCTGGCTGTGGCGGCCAGGGGTGCGTCCGCGGGCCCTGCAGCAACCGCCGCGTACGCGAGCGACTGCGTGGAAAACAGAGCCAAAATGAGGAGCGCGACGAACTTGTTGGCGCGGGGCCGGAGAACCAAATAACCGCCGGCGCGACCACCCGCGCGTCCATATTTAAGCGATTGGGTTTCTGGCAGCGGGCCCTCCAACGGTTGCCATGCGTGCACGTGCGCGCCAACTTTCACTCACCCCCCCTTCCGCGTCAAATACCCCCGGACTCCGCGTCCTCCCCGTGCCCCTCCTCATCGCCCAGGAAGCCGCCCTCCTAGCGTCGTATGTGCCGCCCACCCTCCCGCACCGCGAGGAGGAGGGGCGGCGGCTCGCGGCGCTCTTTGCCCCCGTCGTGCGCGCGCGCCTGCCCGCCCACGCGCTCATCACCGGTCCGGTGGGCGCCGGCAAGACGGCGCTCGCACTCGCGCTTGCGCGGGAGCTCACCGCACGGTGCCTCGAGCAGGGGCTCGCGCTCACGCCTGTCTACATCAACTGCAGGCGCGAGTCGACGGACGTGGCCGTGTGGCTGAAGATGCTGCGCGCGTTCGACGCGAGGTTCCCGGACCGTGGGTTCTCGAAGTCGGAGATGCTCGATGCGCTCGAGGGCCACCTCGCCGAGCGGCGCGGTCACCTCCTCGTCATCCTTGACGAGGCGGGCAACCTCCTCGCGCGCTCGTCGGACGTGCTCTACGACATCACGCGCGCGCGGGAGACGGGGGCGGGCGACTTCTCGGCGCTGCTCATCTCGCCCCGCTCGGTCCGGCACTTGATGGACCCGTCGACCCGCTCGTCCTTCGGGGCGGGCAACACGGTGGACCTACGCCGCTACGGGGAGGGGGATCTCGCAGACATCGTCCGGCAGCGGATCGGCCTCGCGTTCCACCCCGGGGCCTGCGACCTCGACCTCGCGGAGGGGGTCGCCCAAGCGGCCAAGGAGTTGGGGGACGCGCGCTTCGCGATCGAGCTCCTCTACACGGCCGGGAAGATCGCGCAGGGGCGCGGGGCCGGCCGCGTGACGGCGGAGGACGTGCGCGCGGCCAAGGCGGCGACGTACCCGACGGTCTCGGACTCGCGGCTGGAGGAACTGGACTTCCACCACCTCTCCATGCTGCTCGCGGTGGCGCGCCGGCTCAAGCGCGGAGCAGCCTTCTGCGGGGCGGACGAGGCACGCTCGGCCTACGGGGCGGCGTGCGAGGAGCAGGGGGCCGCGCCCCGGTCACGCGCGACGGTGCACCGCATGCTGCGCAACCTCGAGTTGAAGGGGTACCTCGACATCGTGGTGCCGGGCGCCGGGCGGCCGTCCATGATCTACCTCAACGACGCGCCGGCGGACCTGCTGGAGGCGCGGGTGGCCGAGAAGGTCGCGCGACGGCCGCGCCCCGCGGCCACGGTGCCGGCCGCGGGGTAGGGCGCGGGGCCACGTCGCGCGCCGCGTCCGCCGGCCGCAAGAGGCGGAATCCTCCTCGGAGGGAAGGGGATCGAGTGGCTCCGGAGGCGCGCGGCTGGGAAATAGGGCTCCATCGGGCCACGCTGACCGCGCGGCCCCGTCATTCTTCGTACAATCGTCGATATGTTAGTCAACTGACTCACAAGGCTTAATGCCCCCTTTGGAATGAAAGTATAGATTCGTGCGGGGACGCCAGCGCCCGGGAGATGGCAAGTCACGCGCGCGCCGCGTCGCCTATCTCCTGCCGTTCCTGCTCGTTCCGGCCCTGTTCCTTGCCGCCGACCCAACGCTCGGCGTGAGCCTCCAACCCAACACCCCGACGTCCGACGCGGACAACGTCTACTTGGGCGGGCGGGATGACGCACTGCCCTCCGCCGTCTCAGCCGGCCGTTGGAACGGCGACTCGTACGACGACGTGCTGATGTGCTCATGGGTGAACAACAGCTGTTGGCTGTTCTACGGGAGCCCCTCCAGCAACCGCAACTTCCGGGAAGGCGACGTCGTCTTCATCGGCCCATTCGGCGGATTCGGGGGGTCGGCCACGTTCCTGGGCGATGTGAACGACGACGGCTACCAGGACATCGCGATCGGGGCGCCGTGGACAGCGGGTGCCGGGACCGCGGTCCAGGGGGGAAGCCTGTGGATCTTCTTCGGAGGCGCCGGGCCCTCGGAGGGAAACATCGGGTACTACGACGCCGACCTCGTGGTGTTCTCCACCCAAGGCTACGCGCGGCTAGGGGCCTCCGCCAGTGCGGCGGGCGACATGAACGGGGACGGCATTGACGACTTCTGGGTGAGTGCCCCCGGGTACAACGGCTCGGCGGGCGAGGAGGGGTCGCTCTTTCTCTTCCTCGGGAAGCGGTCCTTCCCAGACGCGATCAACGAGACGTCGGCGGCACTCGTAATCGAGGGGATCATCCCGCCAGGGACCGGCGGACACGTGCTGCTCGCCAATCGGGACCTGAACCGGGACGGCAGGCCCGACCTCGTCGTTTCGTCGGGCGAGTACACAGACGCGACGGGCGCCGTCGCGGGTGCCGCGCACGTTTTCTTGGGACCCCTGCCTCGGGCCAAGGCCGTCTTGTCGACATCCGACGCGGACGTGCATGTCTGGGGGTCGTCGTCCGTCCCGTCCTTGGGAAGGTCGATTGCGTTCGCCGAAAACTTCACGAGGGACGGGATGCCGACCCTGTTCATCGGGGCCGACCATCGGAACGAATCGCCCGCAACCGGGGGCGCGGTGTACCTCTTCGACTCATCGCAGTTTGCCTGCTGCCAGGTGCTGCACACGTGGGACGCGGACGGCCTCATCTACTCGCCCGATCAGAACGCCGCCGCCGGGACATCGATGGCGACGGGCGACTTCGACGGCGACGGGTGGGTTGACCTCGCGATCGGCGCGCCAAGCGCCCTCAACAGAGGGGGAGATCTCAGCGGGCGGGTCTACCTATTCTACGGCAACACGACCGGCCGCGCGCCTGCGCAGATGGAGAACGCGACCGGGTGGGTCGACGGGCCGAGCGTCTCCTATTTCGGCGCCCTCGTCGTCGCGCTGAACCTCAACGACGACGGCAAGGCGGACTTCCTCGTCGGGGCGCCCTATGCGCAGCCATCCGCGGGTTCAGACGGGGCGGCCTATGCGTTCTTTGGGCGCCTGCGCAACCGGGCTCCGGTCGCGTCGATTGACGTGAACCGGACGGCGCTCGAAGGCGAGGTCATCCTCGCGTCGGTCAATATTACGGACCTCGACGACGACCGGCTGACGTGGAGGTGGACGGTGGCGGTCGGCGCCGGACCCGGCAGCAAGCGAAACGTCACCTACCTGGAGCTGCGGTTCCCCGACGAGGGTTCCTACACCATCTACCTCGAGGTGTTCGACGGCGAGTACTACGAATACGCGCAGGTGACCATTGTCGTCGAGAACGCGCCGCCCACTTGCGAGATCATCGCCGTGGCGCCATTCCGGGAGGGGCTTGCAGGGTCGCTTACGGTCTCCTTGTCCGACCCGGGCGGTGACCCCATGTCGTACGTGTGGCTGGGCCCGCCCGGCCTTGTGCCCAACAGATCCTACGCCCACTTCGAGCCGCCCGGCGGCCTTTGGTTCGAGGTCAGGGTCGATGTGGTCGACGATGTCGGTGCGCCTGGAAACTGCACACTGGTCGTCCCCATCGAGAACGTCCTCCCGGCCGTTTCGATTGGAGCCCCTACCACGGTGTACGAAGGCGACTGGGTCTACCTCGGCGCCTCCGGCGAGGACCCTGGCGCGGAGAACGAGATCCTCTTCTCGTGGAATACCCCGGACGGGTTGGTGCAGGGCAACGCGGTCGAGTGGTACGCGAAGGACCCCGGGTTCTTCGGGTTCGACCTCCAAGGCGTGGACATGGACGGCGGCGTGGGCAGTGCCCACCACATTGTCCGGGTCATCGGCAGGCCGCCCCAGGTGAGCCTCCTGGTACCGACCGGCCTGTATGAGGGCGACTCGGTCAACCTCACGGTCGAGCAGGTGCAGGGGTGGCAGTACGACGAGCTGACATACACGTGGTCCGTGTGCCACTACGGGTCAAAGGCCAACGGGCGGCCCGTCTACCCAATCACGGGGCTGATGCCGGGACGGTTCTGCATTTACGTGCACGTCGTGGACGACGACGGCGACGTCGTGGAGCTGGAGGGCTCGCTCAATGTCGCCAACCGCGCGCCGCTGGCCAGTATCCGCGTGTTCCCGGACCCGCCCTTCCACGAGAACCAGGAACTCACGTTCCGGCCCATCCTGTCGCCCTACGAGACCGCCGGGCCCCACAGCTTGGCGTACAACTGGACGGTCAACGGGGTGCTCATCGATACGGCCCAGACATTCACAGTCTTTCTGCCGGCCGGCGACCACAAGGTGGCGGTGGAGGCGACCGACCCCGCCGGCGGGGTCTCGCGGCTCAGCCTGCGGATCATCATCGAGAACGTCCCGCCGATGATCTCGATCGTCGGCCCCACAACGGTGCAGCCGGGCGCAATGACCTCGTGGCTGGCGGCGGCAAGCGACCCGTCGGGCGGCGCCCTGGAGGTGGCGTGGGAGATCGACGGCGAACGCTCGACCATTGGGACGGAGTTGCTATGGATGTCGCGGACACCGGGCCCCCACGTGATCCGCGTGTACGTCACGGACGAGGCCGGTGCCGTCTCGTCGACCTCCATCACCGTCGAGGTCCTCGGGCCACCGACGGAGGCCGCCGGGATCGACCTCGGGTGGATAGCGGTCGCGGCCGGTGCTTCGGCGGCCTTCATGGCGGGGATCGTGCTGGGGGCCTTCCTTCTCGACCGATTGCGCAACCGCCGGCGGGCCGACGACCTGTGGAAGCGTTAGCGCTTCCGCACCGGCATCTCGATGCGCGCGAAGAGGTGCATCTCGCTTCCGACTTCCTTGGGCTTTTTCGTGTACACCTCGATCGCCGAACCCGCGACTTCGTACCCGTTGGCGTCGACCCACCGGCGCAACTGCGCGTAGGCGCCCGAGTACGCGCGGGAGGGGCCGGCGAATTTCATTGACGCGACCTCTGCCCCCGGCAGGTCGCGGACGAGTACCTCGCCATCGGGGCGCGCTTCTCCCTGCACCGGGATGGCGACCTCGCTGCGCAACTCCGCCTCATCGACCTTCTCGGGGTCGTCGTGGAAGATCCCTAGGGGCCGGAAGCCCGGCCGGAGCTTGTGTGCCTTCGCATATGCGTAGAGACGCTGGAAGTCATCCCCGTACGGGATGCTACCGTAGCGCCCGCGGTGCTCGATGTACGCGATCTTCGTGGGCTTTCGCCGGGAGAGCTTCACCTTCGCCATAGTTTCCACCGGAGGCGCAATCGGCGCCACGGCGGAATATGGCACCGCCCTTATGGTCATTACCCGCCGGCGCCCAGGGCAGGGACGCTCCCGCTCGGGCGTCTCGCACGCCCCCGCACCACCGTTTACAGGCCCGGCCGTGCGTGTCGGGCCGGTGACCCCTTGGACCAATCCGTAACCGAACACCCGGTGGCGCGCGAGCCGGCGACCCTGCGCCTCGATGGGTTCCGCCGCTCGCTGCGGGACCGGGAGCGCCGAGCCTTTGACCGCGTCTTCGACCGCGCGCGCAAGCGCGCGTCGCTCGACCTCGACCCGCCTGCCGGTGAGCCGTCGGAACTCCTGTTCCTCTCGGTGCTCATCGAACAGGAGCTCTCGATCATGCGGATGGAGGCGGCCGTCGAGGAGATTTGCTGGACGGTGCTGGGCCACGGGGCACAAGACCCGGGGAAGGGATCGCCGGCCCCCCGTCGCCGGGCCGGCTAGACCCGGTCCAGCCTCTCTAGCGTCCGCTCGTCCCGCACGTTGCCGGTGTTCACCGTCGACTTGGGCTCGATGAGCACCGCGTGCACTTCCTCGTCGGCGACCGGCTTGTGCTCCACTCCCTTGGGAATGACCACGAACTCGCCCGGTCCCAATTCGAGCGTCTGCCCGCGCAGCTCGATCCGCAGGTGCCCCTTGACGACCAGGAAGAGCTCGTCCTCGCCCGGGTGGTCGTGCCACACGAACTCGCCTTGGAATTTCGCCAGCTTGACATAGGAGTCGTTCAGCTCGGCCGCGATCTTCGGAGACCAGTGGTCCGAAAACTGCGTGAACTTCTCCACGAGGTTGACCGTCTCGACGTGCATGAGGGCGGTGACCGCGCGTGCGGGATAAGGCAGTTTGGCTCGGGTGTCTCGCCACCCCCGGCGGGCCGGAGCGCCAAACCTACAAAGCGCGGGCGCACGGTGGTACGGATGGCCCCATGACCGCAGGAGACCCGCCGTTCCGCATCGGCTGCAGCGGCTGGTCCTACGACGACTGGAAGGGCAACTTCTACGCGCCGAGTGTTCGATCCATGCTCCAGGACTACGCCCGCGTCTTCGACACCGCCGAAGTCAACGCGTCCTTCTACCGAATCCCCGAGGAGGGGGTCGTCCGCGGGTGGGCGCGCTACACGCCCAAGGGTTTCACGCTGGCGGCCAAGGTCCCCCAGACGGTGACGCACGAGAAGAAACTCGTCGGCTGCGGCCAGGAGCTCGAAGCCTTCTGCAAGCGGATGGAGCCGGTAAGGGACGCCGGTAAGATGGGGCCGCTCCTGCTGCAGCTGCCGCCGCGCCTTTCGTTCGACCCGGCCGCCTTTGCCGACTTCCTCCCGGACCTGCCGAAGGGCTTCGACTTCGCGCTCGAGCCGCGGGAGCGCTCATGGCTCGAGCCCCGGGCCGTCCGCGCGCTTGGCGACGCCCGTGTCTGCCTCGTTGCCGTGGACGAGCCGCTGCTGCCGCCCGTGCTCCATGTGACGGCCGACTTCCTGTATGTCCGGTGGCACGGCCACGGCAAGCGGCCGTGGTACAACTACGAGTACCCGCGTAAGGACCTGGAACCGTGGATCCCCCGGATCGGCAAGGCGCTGGAGGACGCGCAGCGCGGCTGGGGTTTCTTCAACAACCACTACCACGGCTTCGGCCCCAAGAATGCGCTGCAGCTGCTCGACACCTTAGGCGACCTTAGCCACACACAGCGCGAGCGCCTCGACCTCCTGGTACGGGGCCGCCCGGCCGCGCCAGGGGCCTCGCTCGACGCGTTTTCCCGCCCGGCGGAGCCCGACCCCGCGGTAGTAGCGATCCTCCAACGACTCACCGACACCGGTCGCTTCGAGCGCTCCAAGGAGATCGAGTCGAGGGACATGGCCCTGTCGCGCGTCGAGCCGCACTTCGTGCGGGCAGATGTCCGGGGCACGCGCATCAAGATGGACCTCGACGGGCAGGAGATGCGCCACAACTGCCAAGACTTCGAACGCGGCCGCTCCAAGAAGCGCGTGTGCAAGCACATCATCCGCCTGCTGATGGAGCTGCCGCCGGCAATCGCGCGCGAGTTTGCAGACGACCTCGACCGGTCGAAGGACGACTGGACGTTCGAGCGGTACTGGTCCAGGGGCGGCGGCCCCCAGGACTGAGGCGGAAGGACTAGCCCTTCTTGCCGTACTCCGGGTGGTACACGAACGCAACCATCACATTGGCCCGGTAGGCCGCGATCTGGTCGTTCTTGACGACCGCCGAGAAACTCTCCACGTGGACGCCTGTGATGTCCCGCACGCTCTTCTTGGCCTCGTCCACGGCGGTCTTCACCGCGGCCTCAAACCCTTCCTTCGACTCGCCGATGAGTTCAATCACGTCGATCGTTGCCACGAAAACCCGCCCCCTACTTGCGCTGCACGAGGAAGGCGATCTTCACATTTGCCCGGTACGCCACAATGGAGTCGTTCTTGACCACCGCGTTGAACGCCTTCACGTCCACGCCACGTATATCTCGCACGCTCTTCTTCGCGTCATCCAGGGCATTCTGCACCGCTTCTTCAAAGCTCTTGCTGGACTCTCCTACAAGTTCGATGACTTTCACGACGGCCATGGTTACCTACCGGCCGGGGATGGGCGCCGCCTTTGAAGAACGTTGTGAGGCCTCCCGGTGCCTGGTGT